>CAZKGP010000227.1:0-4478 GCA_964552225.1 uncultured Acetatifactor sp. | reverse complement strand
GCATGAATTATATTTGCATTTGTATATCGGCCAATATAACTACAATAAGTATATTTTGAATTATAATCTTGTATATGTGCTGCCTCTTGATAAGATATAATATCTTTTTCGTTTACATTATAGGGGTTATAGAATAATTTTTCATGAAAAAGTTTTGTAAATGCTCTTTCATTTGTATGCAAATTATAGATGAATGTTCCTATAATAGGTGTTTCAATAAGTATTTTTAATATCTTTGTTTGTTTTGATGGTATTTGATTTAATTGATATAAACTTTGTGGATTAATAGCAATTAAATTGTGTATCATTTCACTGTCATTATGGCAGAGCATTATTGCTATTGGTGCAGAATCACCACATGCAATTATATTAGTTTTTCGACCTATCACATTTTTAATAAAATCAGTTACTAATTGTACAAATAAATAATTTGTATAAGTGATATTTGGTTTATCAGAAAGACCATATCCTAGTAAATCAATTGTATATACTTCATGTTTTTTAGAAAGGCTATCAATTAATTTATGATGTTCATAGGAAGAGCTTCCTATGGTAAGATCATGTAACAAAAGAAGAGGAGTTCCACTTCCTTTTTTAGTATATCGAATTTTCCCGAATCTCCACTCATAATAATTATTTTGATTACATGCTAATACATTTTTAATGAGAGAACGTGAATATTCAAATTTGTTAATAATATGAATAGTTGCTGTTGCTAATCCAGCAAGTATAAGAAGTTTCTTCCCTTTATGATTCATATTTTCCTCCAATTCATTATCCATAGCTAAATTTATAAAATGTACTTATAAATTTAATTATAATGTAAATATTAATAACATACAATGCTATTTTTATAGAATAATTATGATATGTAATATTATTCATAAAATAAATATTATAATTTTTACTTTTTAAAATAATGCTTTTATTTTAGTATGAAATAAGATATCATATATAAATATAGTACTATAGTACTAGTGTTATATTATATATAAGCATTAATCTTAAAAGTAAGGTTTTTTATAAAATATGTTTAAAAGTTAAATAAAAAGTGCGTATTTGACTAATAATTTATATGTGCGCGTCGCAATGCACAGATGGGTTTAAAAATGAATATTAAAATTATGATAACTGATAACCATTTACTTATAAGAGAAGGTATAAAAAGAATTTTAGAAGAATTAGAAAATATTGAAATAGTTGGTGAATCAGGTAATATTGATGATTGTATAGAAATGTTAAAATATATTAAATTTGATATATTAATATTGGATATTAATATGCCTAATAATAGTGCTTATAAAATTATTGAATATATTAGAAATAATAAATTACTTATTAAAATATTAATTTTAACTGAGAATCAAGATATTTATAATTTAATTAGATCTATTGAATTAGGAGTAAATGGTTATATTTTAAAAGAGTGTGATATTAATGAATTTAAAAAATGTATATATCAGGTTAATAATGGTGAACAATATGTTCAACATAAGTTACATTCTTTGCTAGATAATAAACTATTACAAAATAATAGAGATAATGATAAAATTAAATTACTTACAAAGAGAGAATTAGAAGTACTAAAGCAGGTATCATTAGGAATGTTTAATAAGGAAATTGCTTTGTCTTTAAATATTAGTGAAAGAACTGTTAAAAATCATGTTTCTAATATATTTAAGAAAATTGATGTAAATGATAGAACACAAGCTGCAGTATTTGCTATAAGAAACAAAATCGTATCAGTATAATAGGCAATGTCAATATTATATAATTGATTATTCATAGATATATGTTTCACGTGAAACATATATCTATGAATTTGTTTTACACTACATAGTGTTTCACGTGAAACATTTAGACCCAATATGTAGTAAAAACATGCGTGAAACATTTTTATTCAATATATGTGAAACATTAGAAAAAGCGCCAATTTATCAATAAATATACATATAAAACAACGTTAAAACGAGTAATTTTTAGATATAAATATAGTATTTTCATATAGATATAAAGCAGATATAGTGATATAATTAAAAACATAGTGTTGTAAGAATTTATATGGAAATTTAGTTTTATGAAAGGTAATTTAAAATGGGAAAAATTATTGCAATAGCTAACCAAAAAGGCGGAGTAGGAAAAACAACAACATCTATTAATTTATCTGCTAGCCTTGCTTCAAAAGGAAAAAAAATTCTATTAATTGATGCAGACCCACAAGGAAATACAACAAGTGGATATGGAATAGATAAGAATAATTTAGATGAAACAATCTACGAATTAATATTAGGAGAATGTTCTATTAAGGATTGTGTTATAGATGATGTTATTCCAATGGTTTCTATTATTCCATCAAATGTTAATTTAGCAGCAGCAGAGATAGAATTGATAGGAGTGGAAAAAAAGGAATTTATATTAAAGAATGAAGTAGATTATATAAAAGATCAATATGATTTTATTATTATTGATTGTCCTCCTTCACTAAATATGCTTACATTAAATGCAATGACTACAGCGGATAGTGTACTAGTTCCAATTCAATGTGAGTATTATGCACTGGAAGGTTTAAGCCAATTAATACATACTATTAATCTTGTAAAGGAAAGACTTAATCCTAGCTTAGAAATGGAAGGAGTAGTGTTTACTATGTATGACTCGAGAACAAATCTTTCCATGCAAGTAGTAGAAAACGTGAAAAACAATCTTAAACAAAATATATATAATACATTAATACCAAGAAATATAAGGTTAGCTGAAGCACCAAGTTATGGTATGCCTATTAATATATATGATTCAAAATCAGCAGGAGCAGATGCATATATTCAATTAGCTGAAGAAGTTATAAAAAATAATTAAAAATGTAAATATTAAGTATTAAATATAGAAAGGAAATAGTAGAATGGCGGCAGTAAGAGGATTGGGTAAAGGGCTAGATTCATTAATTCCTAATGCAGTAGGGGAAGGTAAAATAAAAAATAATAGTAAATCTGTAGAGCAAAAGGAAACAGATACAAAAGTAAAAATAACAAAAGTTGAACCTAATAGAGAACAACCACGTAAACATTTCGATGAAGATGCATTACAAGAATTAGCAGATTCAATAAAACAATTCGGTTTATTACAACCAATATTAGTACAAGATAGAAAAGATTATTATGAAATAATTGCTGGTGAAAGAAGATGGAGAGCTGCAAAGTTAGCAGGATTAAAAGAAGTACCAGTAATAATTAAGAATTACACAGAACAAGAAATTGTTGAAATATCATTAATTGAAAATATTCAAAGACAGGACTTAAATCCAATTGAAGAAGCTCAGGCATATAAAAGATTATTAACAGAATTTAATTTAAAGCAAGATGAAGTTGCTGAAAGAGTATCCAAAAGTAGAGTAGCTGTTACTAATTCAATTCGATTATTAAAATTATGTGATGATGTTCAACAAATGGTTATTGACGATATGATTAGTACTGGACATGCTCGTGCATTATTATCCGTTGAAGATAAAGAAGAACAATATACAATTGCTCAGAAAATATTTGATGAAAAACTTAGTGTTCGCGATGTAGAAAAGCTTATGAAAAATCTTCGTAAACCAGCTAAGCCAAAGAAAATTGACGATAAATCCTTACAGGTTATTTATCAGGATATAGAGGATAAATTAAAGGAAAAGTTAAGTACAAAAGTAATGATTTCATCAAAGGGGGAAGGTGCTGGAAAAATCGAGATTGAATTTTATAATCACGAAGATTTGGACAGACTATTGGAAATGTTTAATTAGAAGAAACCTTTAGAACATAAACTAGAAAGGTACGGGAGAGAATATGGAGAATAACACTTATAGTACATTCTTCAACAAAATTGGTCTTGGAAATATTGACATAGGATATATTATACTTGGTATGTTAATCATTATTTTATTATTACTAATTTTGCTGATAGCACAAATAATAAAGACAAACAGAATGCAAAAAAGATTAAATAAATTTATGTTAGGAAAAAGTGCCAAAAACTTAGAGAAAGAAATTATTGAATTATTTGAAGATAATAAATTACTAAAGCAAACTACAGAAAAAAATAAAAAAGATATTCGTATCTTATATAAGAATATGGAGTCTACTTATCAAAAAATGGGATTAGTTAAATATGATGCGTTCCATCAAATGGGTGGACAATTAAGTTTTAGTCTTTGTCTTCTTAATGAAAATAACAATGGATTTATAATTAATTCAGTACACAGTACAGATGGTTGTTATTCATATACTAAGGAAATTAAAAATGGTGAAAGTTCAATTTCCCTTGGTACAGAAGAAGCGGAAGCATTAGAGATAGCAATAGGTAAATGACATCAGTGTCATTTACCTTTATGAATTATTATAGAAAAGTATTGTAAATATAGTTAATATGAAGTAAACTACAAAAAGTCAGAAAGGTATATGGTGAACAAATTATGATAGATATTAAATTTTTAAGAGAGAACC
>CAZKGP010000226.1:0-4513 GCA_964552225.1 uncultured Acetatifactor sp. | reverse complement strand
TCATATGCCTTTGGTACAATCTTTTCTGCTATTGCAGGCAAAATAGGAATTGTAGTTGCAACAATAGCCAATGGAAAAACAGCAGAAGCTGCTCAAAAGGGAATACGTCCTTCTTTCTTATGTGGTTTCCGCGGTGGTGCGGTAATGGGAATGGCAGTAGTTGGAGCCTCCTTGCTAGGCGTGGCGTTGGTATTTTATATTACTGGCGATACTACAACTTTATTAGGTTTTAGCTTTGGTGCCAGCTCAATGGCATTATTTGCAAAAGCTGGTGGAGGTATTTTTACCAAAACAGCAGATATATCAGCGGATTTAGTAGGTAAGGTAGAGTTAGGGATTCCTGAGGATGATCCTCGTAACCCAGCTGTTATTGCAGATAATGTAGGTGATAATGTAGGTGACGTTGCGGGAATGGGAGCGGATTTGTTTGACTCCAATGTTGCATCTATGGCAGCAGCATTAGTAATGGGCGCAGCACTTGATAGTGCTAGTGGTGGAGGTCACAATGTTGCTATGGTATTTAGTTATGCGGCAATAGGTCTTTTAGCTTCTATTATTGGAGTAGCAACAGCTCGTATGGGTAAGAATGACAATCCTACTTTTGCTTTAAATTCTAGTACATATGTAACAACAGGTATTTTTGCAGTATTAACAGCAATAGTAACAGCATTAGTGAAAGGCTTTGAATGGCGCATTTGGGGAGCTAGTGCAGTTGGCTTACTTGTAGGTGTTATTATTGGTATTGCAAGTGATTACTTTACCAATGATAATAAAAAACCTGTATTTCTAACAGCAAAGGCAAGTGAATCTGGACCAGCTTTTACTATTTTGTCAGGTGTATCTTACGGATTTTTATCAACACTACCAGCTTTAATAGGAATTGGTATATCTGCATTGATTTCATACAAGCTATGTGAGCCTCTTGGTGGTGATTATGCTCTTTTTGGTATCGCTATGGCAGCAGTAGGTATGTTATCTATTGTAGGTATGATTATTTCAAATGATGCATATGGCCCTATCGTTGATAATGCCAGAGGACTTGCAGAAATGGGTGATTTGGGAGATGAAGTATTAGAAATAACTGATACCCTTGATAGTGCAGGAAATACAGTGAAAGCTGTAACCAAAGGCTTTGCCGTTGGCGCTGCAGGACTCACTGTAATCGCTTTGCTAGGAGCATTCATTAGTGAAGTGAATGTAGCAGCAGTAGAGGCTGGATTAGTGGCAGCTGGAGAGAAATACTTAGTAGGATTTGATATTATGAATCCTGTTGTATTTTTTGGTATGTTAGTGGGTGCTGCAATTCCAGCAGTATTTAGTGCAATGCTAATGCTTGGAGTTAACCGTAATGCACAACGTATGGTTGGAGAAATTCATCGACAGTTTAAAGAAATACCAGGCTTAAAAGAAGGTAAAGAGGGTGTTATTCCAGAATATGACCGTTGTATTGAAATTGCAACAGAAGGTTCTATCCGTGAGTTGATCCCAGCAGGATTGATGAGTATCTTAGCGACTTTATTTGTTGGATTTATTGGTGGTGTTACTGCAATTGGAGGATTTCTTGCTGGAAACATTGTAAGTGGTCTTTTGCTAGCTTTATTTATGAGTAATTCTGGTGGTCTTTGGGATAACTCCAAAAAGTATATTGAGGCTGGCCATAATGGAGGAAAAGGCAGTGAGGCTCATAAGGCTGCAGTTATTGGTGATACAGTAGGAGATCCATTTAAAGATACTGCAGGACCTTCTATTAATACCCAGATTACAGTTGTGTCATTGGTTGCATCATTAATGTCAGGAATATTTCTAGTATTTTCTATCTTTGGTTAAAGAATTGCTTTATATCTACATAGAAATAGGGTGTAGGAACAAGTTATTTGTTCCTACACCCTATTTGTTATATCCCCTTAAATATATCATTTAGTATTTAGTTTTATGAATTTGTAGTATCAGTAGTATTATCAACTGGAGTAGAAGTTACTTTTTCTACAAATTGAAATGCCATGTTAGCCCAATTTTTAAGAACAGGTACTTCTGCATCTTTTCCTTTGGCTGTTTTAGTCATGCTAATAATAGCGATAATAAAGATAAATAGATTTATAAGTGATCTAACTGCACCAAATGTACCGGAAATAATAGCGCCTATGATAGGAATACTATAGGTAAAGCTGAAGATTCCTAAAATTTCAGATACAAGAGTGAGAAGGATACATAGAAAGAATGCCTGTAGAACTTGTTTAATAAGCCATTCGTCTTTATGTACTACTACAACAAAACCTAATAGTAAGAAGATAAGTGTAGAATATCCTAGTAATGCCAAACCAAATGCTAATGTTGCGTAAAAACTTAAATAAATACCTGCGTTGTCTTTTTTCAATTAAAAACCCTCCGTTTTTTATTATGTTCGCGATGAATAAGCCACGCATTTTCCCCCTCGCTTTTATTTATCGTAAGCTGCGCTATTGCTCCCCCTCGCTATTGCCCATTATAACATTATATGTATTATTGCACAATATTAAGAACAAGTAATAATGTGACTGCTGAGCGGTATTGTTACTGGTCACGGAGTGAACTGTAATCAATATTTTTCTTATAGACTAGAGGAGTTACACCTAATTGTGCTTTGAATAAACGGATAAAATGTGTGGTATTATCAAAACCTACTGCGGAAGCAACTTCATTAATATGCATATCAGCAGAAACTAATAAAAGGCAAGCTTTTTGAATTCTAACGTTATTCAGGTACTTCATGGGTGAAAGCTTGTAATAAATATTAAACTCTCTGCATAATCTATATTTACTTATTTTATAAGTAGTAGCTAATGTATCGAGGCAATAATAATTACTATAATTTGCATCAAAGTTTTCTTTTATTGTACTTAAGTATGTAGGAGGTTTTTCTATAATTGATAGGGCTGAATTAGCCTCTTGGTGAATATATTGTGACAAAATATAAGTAATATGCTCTGTAATAATTAATTCTTCTGCAAGAGAAGCACTCTTTTCAAGTTGAAGAATTGAATTTAAATGGCCATGTAATGCAGAACTAGAAGAAAGTATAAGTGGTGGTAAGCCATAAGAGTCTATTGTCTCTTCATAAAATGGTAACATATTGCACTTTATAAAAAGTAGACATGCTTCCCAGCCAATGTCAGTTGAACGAAATTGTAAACCTTTCTTGCAAGAAACAAATAGTAGGCTGTTTGTAGGAAGCTGTGATGTTTTGTTTTTACCTTTATAAGTAGCACCACCTTTATATGTAAAAATTAAACAGTATGTGTCGCAAGGTGGTATAGTCAGAACTTTACTTGAAGCTAACGAATGATTAATGCATGTGCACAAATTTACTAAAGCATAATTACTATAAGTTAAATTCATAGCATTAAAATTAAGTGAATTCATAATTTACCTCCTTATGTTATAAACTAAATATATCATATAATTAGGTGTTCATTTTAACCAAAAATGAACAAAAAAAATTGTGCATATATACGAAATTAACAAAATGAGCAATAAAGAAATATAATATGCAATAAAGTATGATGTATTTATTGGTTTTTATAGTATAATTAAAGCATAAATTAACTTAATTTAAAACAATTAGTTACCTAAAGGAAAGTTAAAAGTAAACAAAATATTGTTAATGAGAGCAAGTTGGAGGATAAAATGTTAGTACAGGAAGTTCAAAATCATTTAATGGAGCAAATCATTCCTTTTTGGAAGGGATTAAAAGATGAGAAACAAGGTGGTTATTATGGGTATATGGATTATAACCTTAATGTAGATAAAAATGCAGTAAAGGGATGCATCCTAAATAGCCGTATTATGTGGTTCTTTTCAAATGCTTATTTACTATTAAAGGATGATGCTTTATTAGAAGAAGCAAAACATGGTTTTGAATATTTAAAAGAGCATTGTATTGATAAGGAATATGGAGGAGTGTTTTGGTCTACTTTTGCAGACGGGACAGTAGAAGACTCTACGAAGCATACTTATAATCAAGCGTTTTCAATTTATGCATTATCTTCCTATTATGATGCGTCTGGAGATAAAGAAGCATTAGACATGGCAATGGAGATATATGACATTATAGAAAACAAATGTAGAGATGACATTGGATATTTAGAATCTTTTGACAGACAATTTAGAGAAATAGAAAATGATAAACTTTCAGAAAATGGTGTAATTGCTGAGAAAACAATGAATACTCTATTACATGTTTTTGAAGCATATACAGAGTTATACAGAGTGAACAAAGATGAAAAGATAGCAGAAAGAATGAGATGGATATTAGATACTTTTGCGGATAAGGTTTATAATCCCAAGTTACATCGCCAAGAAGTATTTTTTGATAAGGAAATGAATTCAATATTAGATTTACATTCTTACGGTCATGATATAGAAACGGCTTGGTTAATAGATAGAGGTACTACTATTTTAGGCGAGGCAGAATATCAGACCAAAATGGCACCTATTACTGCAGACTTGGAACGACAAATTTATAAAACTGCATTTG
>CAZKGP010000225.1:338-4567 GCA_964552225.1 uncultured Acetatifactor sp. | reverse complement strand
TATTAGGTTCTAATAAATCCACAGAAGATACCATTAAGCTGTTCCCTCGTGAATGCAACGATTTGGTTGAGGATATTCAGAAGAAGATTCTAGATAGAACAGGTAAACACGTAGAAGTGATGGTATATGGAGATGGTGCATTTAAAGATCCTGTAGGTAAAATTTGGGAGCTTGCTGATCCATGTGTATCAGTTGCTAATACACCAGGGCTGGAAGGAACACCAAACGAAATTAAGTTGAAGTATTTAGCAGATAATGATTACGCTGGACTTTCAGGTATAGAGCTTCAACAGGCGATTAAAAAGCGTATTAAAGAGAAAAAAGATAATCTTGTTGGTGATATGGCTTCTCAAGGAACAACACCTAGACAAATCACCGATTTAATAGGATCATTAAGTGACCTTACTAGTGGCTCAGGTGATAAGGGAACACCAATTATTTTGATTCAAGGTTATTTTGATAACTTTACAAATTAATTTATTAATTATAAATAAAAATTATAGTAACCTATGGAATAAAGCGTAAAGTGCTTATCTATAGGTTATTGTTATTATATAGGATTCAATAGAAAATATATAATGTATTATGGTATAATTTTTATATTAAAAAGACATACACTATTTGTAACATAAGAAAGGGGAAACTTAATTTATGAGGTTATTATTTAAACAACGTTTTTTTTCTTGGTTTGATAGTTATGATATATTTGATGAAAAGGGTGCAACCTTATATTCTGTAGAAGGTAAATTATCTTGGGGGCATTGTTTGCACATCAATGATGCAAATGGTAATCATATAGGTACTGTAAAGCAAGTTATGCTTACTTTTTTACCTAAATTTGAAATATATATAGGTGATAATTATCAAGGATGCATTTCAAAAGAACTTTCTTTTTTTGTTCCCAAATATCATATTGAATGTAATGGATGGGAAGTGGAAGGTAGCTTTATGGAGTGGGATTACAATATTATAGACACGTCCCTTCAAACTGTTGCTACGGTGACAAAGGAATTGTTTAATTTTACGGATACGTATTCTATTAATGTGCCTGATCCAAAGGATGCTTTACTGGCATTGATGGTGGTGCTTGCAATTGATGCCGAAAAGTGTTCTCGTAATTAGAGTAGAAAGGTATGGTTTATATGAAAATAACAGTGATTGGATGTGGGCGTTGGGGCTCTCTTATAACGTGGTATTTGGATAGGGTGGGGCACAATGTTACTTTATATGGGCGAAGTGAGTCAAAACATATGCAAAGATTTATAAAGGAGCGAAGAAATGACTTGCTAACATTACCAGAGAGTATACAATTAACCACCAACTTTGAATCTGTAAAGGATGCACAAGTGATTGTGATTTCTATTAATTCCCAAGGATTGCAGGATTTGATGGAGGAACTACAAGCATTGGAATTAAGGGATAAGATAGTGGTTCTTTGTATGAAGGGAATCGAGATTGCGACAGGAAGAAGACTGTCCCAAGTAGCTAGTGACAATTTGCATCCCTCTAATTCAGTGGCTGTTTGGCTGGGACCAGGCCATGTACAAGAGTTTTATAAAGGAATTCCCAACTGTATGGTAATTGATAGTTCTGATGAAGAAGTAAAACATAGATTAGTGGATGAATTCTCGAGTGAACTTATACGGTTTTACTATGGACAAGATTTAATTGGCAATGAAATTGGTGGCGCTGCCAAAAATGTAATTGGTATTGCTGCAGGAATGCTTGATGGATTAAATCTTTCTACTCTAAAAGGGGCATTAATGTCCAGAGGAACTAGAGAGGTTGCCAGACTTATTAAAGCATTAGGGGGAAATGAACTATCTGCTTATGGCTTATGTCATCTAGGTGACTATGAAGCAACGGTTTTCTCTCCATTTAGCCATAATAGAAAATTTGGTGAATGTTTTGTTAAGGGCGAGTCTTATCAAGATTTGGCAGAAGGGTATTATACTGTAAAAGCAATGCTAAAGCTAGGAGAAGAACAGCAGGTTGATTTGCCCATTTGCCAAAGTGTATCTGATATTTTATATAAAAAGGCAGATGCCAAAGCAGTATTAAACCAGTTATTTACAAGGAGCTTAAAAAATGAATTCTAAAATACCAGTTCAAAGCAATCATTTAGTCATTGGTATATTGGCCCATGTAGATGCTGGTAAAACTACTTTAGCAGAAAGTATTCTATATACTCAAGGAAGCATCCGCAAACTTGGGCGGGTAGATCATAAAGACGCTCATTTGGATACATATGGTTTAGAACGAGCAAGGGGAATTACCATTTTTGCCAAACAGGCACAATTTCAGTTAGGGGAAATTGATAATATCAAAAATATTACCTTATTAGATACCCCAGGCCATGTGGATTTCTCAGCGGAAATGGAACGCACGTTACAAGTACTAGATTATGCAATCCTTGTGATTAGCGGAGCCGATGGTGTGCAAGGTCATGTGAAAACCTTGTGGTATCTACTTGAAAAATACAACACACCTGTTATTTTATTTGTAAATAAAATGGATCAAGAGGGTACGAATGAAGAAGCTATCATGGATGAGCTTCAAAAAAGATTAGATGATAACTGCGTAGATTTTACAGCAACAAAGAATAGAGATAATTTTTTAGAAAAGCTTGCTATGTGCGATGAGCATATAATGAACCATTATTTGGAAGGACTTCCCATTGGAGAAAATGAGATTGGAATTGGGATTAAAAAGCGTCATATCTTTCCTTGCTTTTTTGGTTCCGCTTTAAAATTAATAGGAATAGAGGAATTTTTGGAAGGCATTAAAAGCTATACACTCTGTAATACTTATCCAGAGGAATTTGGTGCTAGGGTATTTAAAATAAGTAGAGATATACAAGGGAATCGCCTCACTTATTTAAAAATAACGGGCGGTATTTTAAAAGTAAAACAAGTATTAGGTCAAGATGAAAAGGCAGATCAAATCCGCATTTACTCTGGTAATCAATATGAATCTGCTGATTCAGTGCCAGCAGGAGCCGTTTGTGCAGTTACCGGATTAACCCAGACTTTTTGTGGACAAGGCTTTGGAATAGAAAAAGGTGAAAATATTCCATTATTAGCACCTGTACTAACGTATCAGATTAAACTCCCAGAGGGCAGTGATGTGTATAAAATGCTTGGGAATTTACGACAGATTGAGGAAGAGGAACCAGAGCTTCATATAGTGTGGAAGGAAGCAAGTAGTGAAATTCACGTTCAAGTAATGGGTGATGTGCAAATAGAAATATTAAAAAGTTTAATTCAAGAACGTTTTAATATTAATGTTGAATTTGATTCAGGAAGTATTGTTTATAAGGAAACCATTCGGAATGCAGTGCTGGGAATCGGTCATTTTGAACCCCTACGCCATTATGCCGAAGTGCATTTGTTAATGGAACCGGGAGAACCTGGCAGCGGTATTCAGGTAGAGACTGACTGCATTGAAGAAATATTAAATAAAAATTGGCAGCGATTGATTTTAACCCACATAAAAGAGAAACATCATATTGGAGTATTAACGGGTTCCCAGATAACAGATATAAAAATCACCTTAGTAGCTGGGCGTGCCCATCAAAAGCACACAGAGGGTGGAGATTTTCGTCAAGCTACTTATCGGGCGGTGCGACAGGGTCTGAAAAAAGCAAAAAGTGTTTTGTTAGAGCCAGTGTATGAATTTCAACTAGAATTGCCAACGGAAATGATTGGAAGGGCTATGTCTGACATACAGAAAATGCATGGTACTTTTGAGCCACCTATAACGGAAGGAGACATTTCTATTTTAAAAGGAAGTGCACCTGTTATAACTATGGGAGGATATCAAACGGAGGTAATATCGTATACTAGAGGGCATGGAAGATTTACTTGTACGTTAAAAGGATATGAACCTTGTCATAATGAGGATGAAGTTATTGCAAGTATGGGTTATGATTCAGAGACAGATATTGAGAATCCCACAGGTTCTGTTTTCTGTGCTCATGGAGCTGGTTATCAAGTGAAGTGGCAAGAGGTGGACTCCTATGCTCATGTTGAAAGCAAATGGAAGTTAAACCAAGAAGAATTTACTAGTAATTGGAATGAGCCTCCTGAAACTAGAGCAAGTCGTAAAAGCACAGATTACATTACCCAAGAAGAAGTGGAAGAAATTTTTACTCGAACCTATGGACCCATTAAACGAGAACGCAATTCCTTTAATCGCAGTTCTTTCCAAGAATATAGAATACCAAGTGC
>CAZKGP010000225.1:0-328 GCA_964552225.1 uncultured Acetatifactor sp. | reverse complement strand
CACTTTCTACAAAACAGAAATCTGAAAATTTAGAATATTACCTTTTGGTAGATGGTTATAATATTATTTTTGCTTGGGAGGATTTAAACGAATTAGCACAAACTAATCTAGAAGCAGCACGCGGGCAGCTAATGGATATGCTATGCAATTATCAAGGATGGATTCAAAGTACAATTATTGTAGTATTTGATGCTTATAAGGTGAAGGACAATCCTGGTGAAGTAACGACTTATCATAATATTCATGTAGTATATACCAAGGAGGCAGAGACTGCAGATCAATATATTGAGAAAACAGTCCATGCCATGAATCGTAAATACAATGTAAC
>CAZKGP010000224.1:0-4571 GCA_964552225.1 uncultured Acetatifactor sp. | reverse complement strand
AGTAGAAGAAGCCTTAAGCACAATTGCAGCAGAGTATGGTAATACCATTCTGTATAGTAATGCCCGCAATGAGTATGCAATTACCCGTATGGGACGAGTGCTCACACGTACTGTCCTTGCGTTGCAGAATCAGTTACAAAAGGGTGAGTTTAAGCCAGATGGATATGAGCTTTCGTTTCAATATGCAGATGAGCTGGACAGCATTCAAATTGCACTTTCTCCAGAGGAGAAAATGCGTTTAAGAGGGAGAATTGACCGTATTGACATTGCTGAGGATGAAGATGCAGTTTATGTGAAGGTAATTGATTATAAATCCGGAAACAAACAATTTGATCTAGCGGCATTGTATCATGGGTTGCAGCTTCAGCTCGTAGTGTACATGAACGCTGCGATGGAACATGAGGCTCGCAAACATCCGAATAAGAAAATTGTTCCAGCTGCCTTGCTTTATTATCATGTAGATGACCCTACTGTAGAAACGCCCATAGAATTATCAGAGGAAGAAATTAGCCAACAAATTCTTGGTAAACTTAGAATGAATGGTGTGGTGAATGAGCGGGAGGATATTATATCAAAATTAGACCGCTTTATGGCAGATAAATCAGATGTTATTCCCGTAGAGAAGAAAAAGGATGGAACCCTATCTGCTCGTTCCTCAGTTATGAGTGAAGAGGAATTACATATTGTATCAAACTATGTAAATCTAAAAGTTCGAGAAATTGGGCGAGGCATACTGAATGGACATATTACAAGGAATCCCTATGAACAGGGCTTGAATGAAGCATGTACTTACTGTCCGTATAGCAAGGTATGTGGATTTGACCCATCTATCCCAGGATGTCATAAGCGTGAGCTCCCAACTATGAAAAAAGATGAAATAATGAACCAAATGGAAAAAGATATCACCAAAGCCACAGAAAAGAAAGATTAAGGTCGAAATGATTAAATTTACCCCAGAACAACAAAAGGTAATAGAACTTCATAATCGAAACATTTTAGTATCGGCAGCAGCGGGAAGCGGTAAGACCGCCGTATTGGTAGAGCGAATTATTCAAATGATAAGCAATGAAACCAATCCGGTAGACATTGACCGCTTATTAATTGTGACATTTACCAATGCAGCAGCAGCGGAAATGAGAGAGCGTATTAGTTTGGGTATTTCTAGACAGTTAATGGAGTATCCTGAATCTGAGCATTTGCAAAAACAAGCAACTCTATTACACAATGCACAGATTACTACAATTGATAGTTTTTGCCTTTTTATTCTTCGCAATCATTTTAATGAAATTGGTTTAGACCCTGCATTTCGTGTAGCAGATGAAGGGGAAATCAAGTTATTGCAACAAGATGCACTCACAGAACTTCTTGAGGAGAGATTTAGCGAGAAGGATGAGAAGTTCTTTTACTGTGTGGAATATTTTTGCCCTAGTGGAAAAGAAAGAATATTAGAACAGCATATTTTAAATCTTTATCAATATGCAGAAAGCTATCCTTGGCCAGAAGATTGGCTGGAGGCTCGTAAAGAAGATTATGGTGTGGAGCTTGAGAAACCTTTAGAGGAAACAGGGTATGGTATGTATTTAAAAAATCATATTCAACATATGCTGGAAGGAGTCTATTCTTCTTATCAATTTCTACAACAGCTATGTCAAGAACCTGACGGTCCACATATGTATGGAGAGCTTGTAGACCAAGAAATGGAGCAGATAGAAAAATTATGTTCCATCACTTCCTTAGAAGAGCTGGCAAGTCGTTTGCCAAATCTATCTTGGGGACGTTTGTCATCTGCTAAGGATAGCAGTGTTTCACCTATAAAACGAGAACAGGCAAAAGCCCTTCGTACCCAGATAAAGGAATCTGTACAGGGAATGGCAGACCGCTTTTTTGCAACACCATTGCCCTTAGCACTAGAGCAGATGAAAGAGTGTGGGGAGCCTGTGGAACAATTGCTAGAGCTTGTTATTGAATTCCGCAGAAGGATGCAGGAAAAGAAGCATGATAAAAAGGTACTTGATTTTGCAGATATGGAACATTTGGCACTGAATATCTTATTAAAAAATGAAGATGGAAAAATGGTGCCTAGTCAAGTTGCCAAAGAGTATAGGCAACATTTCCATGAGATACTAATAGATGAGTATCAAGATAGTAACTTGGTTCAGGAATACTTGCTTAATGTAATCTCTGGAGAAGAGGACGGACATTACAACCGCTTTATGGTAGGAGATGTGAAACAAAGCATTTACAAATTCCGTTTGGCAAGACCGGAATTATTTTTGGAGAAATACGATACCTATTCTCAAGAAGACAGTGTGTGCCAGCGTATTGATTTATCCCGTAACTTTCGTAGCCGTGACACAGTGGTTAATACTGTAAATGCTGTGTTTTCCCGTATTATGAATAAAGAAATGGGAGGGATTGCATATGACGACAAGGCGGCGTTGTATACAGGAGCAACTTATCTAGACAATGGAGAGAACTTTAGCGAGCTATTACTTATAGAGAAACCAGGCAAGGATGAAGAACTGAATGCCAAGCAGGCAGAAGCTATGGCTATTGCCCATAAAATAAAAGAACTACGTCAAGAATTCCAAGTTACTGATAAGGAAAGTGGTCAGTTACGTCAAGTGAACTTTAGGGATATTGTGATTCTTCTTCGAACTACCAGTGGTTGGGATGAAGAATTTAAAAAGGTTTTAGAAAATCAGGGTATTCCTGTTTATATTACTTCCAAAACAGGATATTTTGCTGCAACAGAAGTGCAAGAATTATTGCAGGTTTTAAGGGTGCTAGATAACCCCATGCAAGACATCCCTCTTTTTGGAGTGATGAAATCTGTCTTTGGAGGATTTGCAGATGAAGAAATTGCACAATTTAGAAGTAAAGATAAAAAGACCAGTTTATATGAAGTCCTAAAAACCATTGAAGAGGATGATAAAGTAACTGCTTTATTGGATAAAATTAATCGGTATCGTAGATATACTACATATATGCCAATTCGTGAGTTACTTCAACATATTGTTGAGGAGCATGACTATGTACAGTATGTATCTGCTTTGCCTTCTGGCAGTAAACGTAAGGCGAATGTAGAGATGCTGTTTACAAAAGCATCGGACTTTGAGAGAACTAGCTATTTTGGATTATTTCATTTTGTTCGGTACATAGAGCAGTTAGAAAAATATGATGTAGATTATGGTGAAGCAGAGCTTATGGATGAGAATGCAGATGTAGTGCGTATTATGAGTATTCATAAGAGTAAAGGACTTGAATTCCCAATTACATTCCTTTCAGGATTATCCAAACGCTTTAATATGCAGGATGCCAACCAATCTCTTATTATAGATGTGGACTTAGGGTTGGGAACGGATTATGTAAATCCTATGAAACGAATCCGAAATAAGACCTTACGACGTAATGTATTGGCAAGGAAGATGAAAGAGGATAATCTAGCGGAGGAATTGCGGGTATTATACGTTGCCATGACGAGACCCAAGGAAAAAATGATTCTCACAGCTACTATGGACAAGGCAGCAGAAAAGTGGGAGCTATACAGTGAGCGTAAGAGTAGAAAATTGTTGTTCAATGAGTATATGGAAGCTTCTACCTATATGGATTTTATTTTTCCGACGATAAAGGATGCTCCAATAAAGGTGCAAATTATTGATACAAGTGCTATAATGGGCACGGAAACTAGAGAACAAGTGCAGTTTTTTGAGAAAAAGGAACTTCTTAAATATGCAGGCTCCAAGGCTGATGAAGAGGAACTAGAAGCTTTAAGAGGCCGTTTTACCTATCAATATCCTTTTCAGGCACTGGAAAGCTTGTATACAAAAACTACTGTTTCGGAATTAAAAATCTTAGCAATGGAAGAAAAAGACGAAGCAGCCTTTCATACCTTTGAAGAAAAAGAAGTAGTACCTTATATTCCAGCCTTTCGCCGTGAGGTAGAAGAAGTAACGGGAACGGTTCGTGGTAATGCCTTTCATAAGGTGATGGAATTATTAGAATTTGGCATGATATATAAAGGGATTTTTGACTGTTTACCTGAAAATATAGTGGAATTTCATAATGGTTTTAGTAATGGGCAGTCCCGCAGATTACATGATAATATAGAAGCGTTTCTTGCCAAACAAGAATTAGAGAAAACCCTGTCCAGTGAATATCGCAAAGCAGTAAGTATTCAAAAGCTAATTACTTTTTTGACAGATAACATTGCTTATCGGATGTGGGTAGCAGAGCGTAAGAATCAGCTATATAAAGAGCAGCCGTTTGTGTACGGAGTCAGTGCAAAGAGGTTGGGTGAACAATTTCCTGAGGAGGAAAAGGTTTTAATTCAAGGTATCATCGACGTATTTTTTATAGAAAATGAAAGTATTGTGTTATTAGATTATAAAACAGATGTGATTGCTTCCAAAGAGGAATTATGGAACCGGTATGAGGTACAAGTCCAATATTATGAGGAAGCATTACATAAGTTGATGAATATGCCTATAAAGGAAAAGGTCTTGTATTCCTTTTATTTGGGTGAATGTGTTGCAAATGTTAAAGATTAAAGATGTAGAGTAAGGAACTAG
>CAZKGP010000223.1:0-4575 GCA_964552225.1 uncultured Acetatifactor sp. | reverse complement strand
CTTGTGATAGCGGGAGAGTATTAATTAATGATAAAGTAGCAAAAGCCTCTGTGGACGTAAAAGCTGGAGATATCATTACGATTAACTTTGGTAATAAAGAGGTTAAAGTTGAAGTTCTAGATGTACAAGAAACTGTGAGAAAAGAAGAAGCGAAAGAATTATTTCGTTATCTGTAATATTATATGCCCTTCACTAATATACTGAAAGTAGAACCATAATGAAAAATACAGTATAAGGAGGGCTTATGGAAGATTTGAACAATATGGGAGCACGCGTTCACAAAGTCATCATGACCAATCGAAGGACATGTAATATTAACGGAGTGAATGATGTGCTTTCTTTTGATATACATGAGATTCTCCTGGAAACAGAGCAGGGTATGCTGATGATTAAGGGAGAGGATTTGCATGTGAACCGTCTGACTCTGGATAAGGGAGAAGTAGATATAGACGGTAAGATTGATAGCTTTACTTATTCGGATGTAGCCAATAGTGGACATAAAAATGAATCCCTGATTGCAAAATTGTTCCGTTGATAGAATCGGAGGAAGTCCATGGCAAGTGAAAATGTTTTTTTGATATATGCAGTGCTGATGGGAATTTTAATTACTTTTATATATGATTGGCTGCGTATTTTACGAAGATTGATACCCCATAATAATTTTGGGGTATCTGTAGAAGATTTAATATTTTGGGTATTTTGTGCAATTGAAGTCTTTCTTTTAATGAATAATGAAAGCAATGGTACTTTAAGGTGGTTTGCAGTGCTAGGCGCCTTAACTGGAATGATTGCCTATAAAAAAATAATTAGCGCCTTTTTGGTAAAGTATGTAACCTTGATTCTACAGACTATATTTCGATTCTTGTGGAAGCCTTTTTCTATAATCGGTAACTTTATAAGAAAGGGAAGTCAAAAGGTATCAAGAAGAATCGTACATAGAAGGAACAGAATAGGTCTGTTTTTGAAAAATAAGTTGACGTTGTTTTTAAAATTGCTTAAGATAGTATTATGGAAACAATAAATAAGCTATGAGGAATGAATATGGCTAGAAGAAAAATTGCATACCGTAAACAAACTCAAAATAGATTTAGTATGTTCTTGGTAACCTTGGTAGTACTCATGATTTTGGTTGTAGTTTCGGTTAAAAGCATAGATTTAAAGAAAAAATTAGCGGATGTTACTGCCAAAGAAGATCAGTACAACAGTTTAATTGCTGATGAAGAAAAACGTGCGGAAGAGTTGGAAGAATTCCGTAAATATACACAGACGAAGAAATACAAAGAAGAAGTTGCTAAGGATAAGCTTGGATTAGTATACGAAGGTGAAATCCTTTTTAAAGAAGATAAATAAAAGATAAGTTACGAAAGGATAATAGGAATATATATTATCCTTGTTTTTATTTTATGGAAAAGAACTTCTGCAAAGCAGAATCTTTTTTTGTCGGTAAATAAGTTGAAAATGGAACTATTATTTGACAAAAACTTTTTGTTTGGTGGATTATAATGTGAGTTACGCAAAAATGGAGAAAGGGTGAGGTGGTTGTGATGTTGAAGCCAAGAGTGGACAAGCAGGAGAAGAGATTTATTGAGGTATCCGATTACGGAAAACGTAGGCTATTAACCTATGCAGATTCATTTAGAGAATTAGCAAAGAATTTTGATGATACCTTTCATTACGAAGCACAAGACAGACAGACCTTACTAGAAGCAAAAAGATTATGGGAAAATAGGCAGATACTAAAAAATAACTTAAATGAAATGGCTCAGATTATGGATTGTGTTGCTTCAGAAGTATTTCTATATCGACCCTTGGAGGAAAAGAAATATCGGCTCATTTTAAATGCCCTTAAATCAGAACGTATTGTAATTAAGGATTTATATTATATAGAACGCCCTGGAGAACGAAAAGGTATTGGTATTACAATGCATACAGAACGAACGGGAGGATACACTTCAGAAGAGGTGGCGGACATGCTCTCTGTGCTTATGGATAAAAGGTTAGAGCCTTCTGTTACCAGTCCTTACTTTGTGGATTCTCAGCAACAAAATTATGTATTTGTGGAGGAGGCTGAATACGTTGTTTTAACAGGGTTTTCCAGAGCGGTAAAGGAAAATGAAGTAAAATCTGGAGATAATTACTCTATTATTGAATCTGAGAAAGGCAAGATAACAGTGTTGCTATCAGATGGAATGGGCTCAGGAGAAAAAGCTTGTAGTGATAGTGAAAAGGTTTTGGATTTAATGGAAAAAATGATTGAGGCAGGATATCAGTTGGATACAGCGGTTAATTTAGTAAATAGTGCATTGTTAGCTCAAGGTGAGGAACAAAATATGTCCACTCTTGATATTTGCGATTTAGATTTATATGAGGGGACTTGCAATTTATGCAAAGTTGGTGCCTCTGCTTCTTTTATCAAAAGAGGGAATATGGTAGAGGAAATATCCTCTCATAATTTACCCCTTGGTATCTTTCAGGCAATGGAAATAGAAACCGTTTCCCGTAAATTAATGGATGGGGATTATATTATTATGATGTCAGATGGAGTATTGGATGCTTTAGAGGAAAATAATTATGAAGAAGTGATGTGCAAAGTGATTAGTGGGCTGCAAGAACAAAACCCTAAAGAGATTGCAGATAAAATTCTTCAATTTGTGCTTCACTGTAGCGGAGGACATGTTCAAGATGATATGACCATTGTAGTGGTGGGAATATGGGAAAATGCTTGATTTTTTCGGACATATTGTCTATAGTAATTATATTATGAAAGACACGTTTAGGATTCAAGAAAAAGTATTTTCATTTATAAGAACCCATGAAATGATATCATCGGGGGATAAAGTAATTGTAGGGGTTTCAGGAGGGGCAGACTCAGTTTGCCTCTTGTTTATGTTATTGGAGTGGTCAAAAGTGACACCAATAGATATTATAGTGGCACACATTAACCATGGAATCCGCAAAGAAGCAGTCGATGATGCTGATTACGTAAAGTCCTTATGCGAGTCCCATAATATTACATTTTATCAAGAAGAAATTGATGTTCAGAAAAAAGCAATTGATGAGAAAATATCAGAGGAAGAAGCAGGTCGTATTGTCCGATATGAAGTATTTGAAAGAGCAGCGCAATTGTATGGTGCCACTAAGATAGCAGTAGCCCATAATAACAATGATAGAGCAGAAACTATGCTGTTTCATTTATTTAGGGGAAGTGGTATTACAGGACTTTGCAGTATTCGACCCAAAAGAAATCAAATTATTCGTCCCATCCTTTGTCTTGAACGAAGTGAAATTGAGACCTACCTCAAGAATAGGAACATTACCTATTGTGTGGATTACACCAATGATCAGGATGCTTATACAAGAAATCGCATTCGCCATCATATTTTGCCTTATGCAGAGCAAGAGGTGGCAGGAGGCTGTGTATCCCATATGAGCAAAACTGCTGATATGTTAATGGAGATAGATGCCTATTTGGAGGAACAGACCCAGGTAGCATATAACCAATGTGTTACTATTGACTTAAAAGGTGAATCTAAGTATTTTATCATAGCCATAGAAGCGTTCCAAAAGTGTCATGAAGTGATACAGAAGAGATTACTGTTTATGTTGATTAAAAATATAACGCCGAATCATCAGAATATCTCAAATACACATATAATGGATGCTATGACACTGTTTACGAAAGAAGGTAATCGCATCTTTTCTTTGCCTCATAACATTCGTTGCAGAAGAGAGTATGAGAATGTGATAATACAGCAACACCAAGAGGAAAACAAATTTACTGGAATCATATCACAGACTATTGATTTGGAGCAGGTTTTACAAGATAATCAAGAATTTGTAATAGAAAATTATGGAAAAGTGATATTCTCAATTGTTTCCTATGAAAAACTGGAAGATATTCCCCCAAATCAGTATACTAAATGGTTTGATTATGATAAAATGAAAAAATCGTTAATGCTACGTACAAGACAAACTGGAGATTATATAAGTATACGCGGGAGTAATTCTGACATAATTCATAAAACAGTAAAAGATTATATGCTTTCAGAGAAAATACCAAGAGAGCAAAGGGATCAGATTTTACTATTAACAGAAAATAGTCATGCCATTTGGGTAGTAGGACATCGCATCAGCGAATATTATAAAGTAAATAGGAATACAAAGCGTGTTTTACAGGTACAATTAAGAAGAGATCAGTTTTTCAATGATTAAAATGGAGGATAAAATAGGTGGAGCACATTAGAGTATTGCTATCCGAAGGAGAAGTGGATAGAAGAATACATGAAATTGGTGAGCAGATAAGCAAGGATTATCAAGGTAAACAAGTTCATTTAGTCTGTGTATTGAAAGGTGGAAGCTTTTTCATGTGTGAACTTGCCAAGAGGATTACCGTACCGGTATCCCTTGATTTTATGTCAGTATCTAGTTATGGAAGCGAGACTAAATCAAGTGGTGTTGTTAAAATCGTTAAGGATTTAGATGAATCTATACAAGATAAGGATGTTATTATTGTAGAAGACATTGTGGATTCTGGAAGAACCTTGAATTATTTATTAGAGATGTTACGTGACAGAG
>CAZKGP010000222.1:0-4593 GCA_964552225.1 uncultured Acetatifactor sp. | reverse complement strand
AATTAATCGTAGACTTGATTTATCAAAGTGGTTTTGAAGGAATGAGATATTCTATCTCTAATACAGCTGAGTATGGTGATTATATTACCGGACCTAAGATTATTACCGATGATACTAAGAAAGCAATGAAAAAAGTTCTTACAGATATTCAGGAAGGTACTTTTGCAAAAGATTTCTTATTAGATATGTCTGAAGCAGGTGGTCAAGCTCACTTCAGAGCTATGAGAAAAATTGCAGCTGAGCATCCAGCAGAGCAAGTTGGTAAAGAAATTCGTAAGCTATACAGCTGGAACAACGAAGAAGATAAATTAATTAACAATTAATTAGAACGACATAAACATAACAGGGGGATGCCTAGTATTTGAGCTAGGTATCCTTTTGTGTTCTGTTCGTCTAGCATGGCAAAATATTATTTGAGGAAAAATTATGTCATCTTTTTTAAGAAAAATGAATTCACCAAAGGGATTAGACCCTGAAAATTGGTTTATTGAAAGTTATCAAAAGCATAAAGGACATCCATTAAGAATTTTAATTTCTCTTTATAAGAAGAATTATCATAAATTTGTATTGGCTATTATCTTTTTCTTCCTTAAACATGCTTGTGTCTGGGTATTGCCTATTGTAACAGCCAATATTATTAATGATATTTTAACTAGTAATCCAAATAGTATAAGAAATATTATTTATAGTACCATTCTTATGGTTGGATTAATTTGCTTAAATGTTCCCATGAACTATTTGTATACTGACTACAGGAGTCAAGCAACAAGATATGTTGAAACGGGGCTTCGTAAGGCATTAATAAGAAAATTACAACAATTATCACTATCTTATCATGTAGAAACTCAATCAGGCCGATTACAATCTAAGATTATGCGAGATGTAGAGTCTGTGGAAGGGTTATCATCAAATCTATTCTTAGGTAGCCTTAATATTATTTTGAATATAGGAGTAGCCTTAGTTGTTACAGTGAGTAGAAGTAAAATGGTATTTTTATTTTTCTTTATTACAGCGCCAATTGCGGCTATTACAATGGTGTCTTTCCGAAGTGTTATGAGAAAAAGAAATGCTGAATTCCGTAAAGAAATGGAAGAAACCTCTAGTCGTGTTATGGAGATGGTTGAGTTAATTCCTGTAACCAAGGCACATTCTTTGGAAGACGAAGAAGTGGATAAGATTAGTCAACAACTTTTTACTGTAGCAGAAAAAGGATATAAGCTTGACTTGATTCAGGCACTGTTTGGTTCAGTGGGGTGGGCTATCTTTCAAATTCTACAGATTATATGTCTGGCATTTACAGGATATCTAGCATTTAAGGGTAATATATTAGCAGGTGATATTACTTTATATCAAAGCTATTTTGCTACAATTGTAAACCAAGTTTCTGCAATTATTGCATTGGTGCCAACTATGGCTAAGGGAATCGAATCAGTAAACTCTATTGGAGAAGTGTTGTTATCAGAAGAAATAGAATACAATGAGGGTAAGGACGTTGTCAAAAATGTAGAAGGTGATTTTAATTTTCAAAATGTATACTTTAAATATCAAGGCAACAAGAAGAATGTGCTTAATGGACTGAATCTTCATGTAAAGCAAGGCGAAACAATTGCTTTGGTGGGAGAATCTGGAGCTGGTAAATCAACCATTATTAATATGGTAATTGGTTTTTACTTAGCTACAGAAGGTCAAATTCTTTTGGATGGTAAGGATATTAATACTATTGATTTAAGATCCTACCGTAAATTTCTTGCAGTAGTTCCCCAAACCTCAATACTTTTTTCGGGAACTATTAGAGACAATATTGCATATGGTTGTGAATCGGTAACAGAGGAGAAGCTACAGGCTGTTATTAAGGCGGCAAACCTAACTGATTTAATCCGTTCGTTGCCCAAGGGATTAGATACCAATGTAGGAGAACATGGTGGTAAGTTATCAGGTGGACAAAGACAACGTATTTCCATTGCAAGAGCCCTAATTCGAGAACCCAAGGTTATTGTTCTAGATGAAGCAACATCTGCATTAGATAGTGTATCAGAACAATTGGTGCAAGAGGCTATTCATAATTTATCTAAAGATAGAACCACGTTTATTGTTGCACACAGATTGTCTACCATAAGGGATGCTGATAAGATAGCAGTGATACATGAGGGACGCTGTATTGAATATGGCACATATGATGAACTAATGACCCTTAAGGGGGCGTTTTATAAAATGAAAGTAATACAAAGCTAAATATTAAATAAAGTAGATTTTATAAAAGCCAAAGAGTTTCTTTAGAAATTCTTTGGCTTTTATTGTATTGGGAATTTATTTTTAATGGATATACTAATTTTAACATAAGCAACAGAGGGGAAATGAATAATTTTTACGTGTGCCTACAGTGCATACAGATGGGAGAAAGAAATGGATATTTCAACAATTACAATGTACTTCACTCAATATGGTGCGATAGCGATTTTTATAATTGTATTATTAGAATATATGAACTTACCTGGATTTCCAGCGGGAATTATTATGCCACTATCAGGGATTATGGCAGCCAAAGGTAATATAAATTTTTTCTGGGTTATGGTGATAACCATTGCGGCAGGTGTAATTGGTAGTTTAATTCTATATTTTCTTGGCTGGAAAGGCGGAACTGTTTTCTTGAATGCATATAAAAATAAATTTCCCAAACAAAAAGAAACCATAGACAGGTATTTGGAGTGGGTAAATAAAAAAGGTAGTGTTGGAATATTTATAGCAAAATTGATCCCAATGATTCGTACAATCGTATCTATTCCAGCAGGTGTTGTGCATATGAAGATGGGAAAATATGTGATTAGTTCAACGTTAGGGATTGCTGTTTGGAATTTTGTATTTGTAGGAGCTGGTTATGTGCTAGGAGATCAAGTATTTAAACTTTTGGGCCTAGCGTAGTGTGAGCAGAATGGAGGACTTTAATGATGAGAATAGCATTGATGACAAATAACTATAAACCATTTATTGGAGGTGTTCCTATTTCAATAGAACGTTTGGCAATTGGATTGGAACAACTAGGACATGAGGTAACGGTATTTGCTCCAACCTATAAGGAACAGGAGGAGGAAACCAATTGTTTTCGATATCGAACCTTATCACATAATTTTATGGGTGGTATTGTATTGCCCAACCCATTAGACTCTAGAATAGAAAAAGAATTCAAAAAAAGAAGATATGATGTAATTCATGTGCATCATCCTATGCTAATTGGTAGGACTGCCATTTATTTATCTCAAAAATACAATATTCCACTAGTGTTTACTTATCATACACGTTATGAACAATATCTCTGTTATTCTAAAGGAATACAGCGTTTGCAAAAAGGTGCTGATAGGAATACGACTACAATAGACCAAATAGAGAAAAAATTACTTTATGGAATTCAAGAAAAACTAGTACCTGCTTATTTACATAGCTTCTTAAAACATTGCAGTCATGTAATTGCTCCAACAGCTGGTATGAAAGATTATTTAATGGAATCATGCAATTATTCAGAAGAGCAAATAGACGTATTGCCTACTGGTATTGAATCTAGACATTTTGAGGTAACAGAAGAGCAGAAGTTGAACGTTAGAAAAAAATATAGTGCAGAGAATATACCTCTTTTCCTATCAGTGTCTAGAATGGCAAATGAAAAGAATGTATCCTTTTTACTAAAGAGCATTGCATTGCTTAAGCAAAGATTAAACAAACCATTTCGGGTACTTATCGTAGGGGATGGTCCCCAAAAAACAGAATATGAAGAAATGTGTAAACAACTTGGAATAGAGGAAGAAGTCATTTTTACTGGCAATGTTTTAAATAAAGAAATACCACCATATTTTTCAGCAGCAGATGCTTTTATTTTCGCATCTAAAACAGAAACTCAAGGTATTGTTATTCTAGAAGCTTTTGCTGGCTCAACACCTGTTATTGCGGTAGATGCTACAGGTGTATCTGATTTGGTAGAGGATGGTGTGAATGGATTCTTATGTCCAGAGGAAATAGATGTGTTTGTTCATAAGCTTTTAGAATTTATTATGGACCAGTCTATTGCAGACACTTTAGCGAAAGGTGCAGAAAAAACTGCCAAAGAATTCCGACAAGAAGCAGTTGCCCTAAAAGCAATACAACTTTATAATAGAGTTATTGCCAAACAATATGCGGCTTTGGAAGATGGCAACATAAATTCTAAAGTGTTGTCACCAAGAATGATTCTTGATTGATACGCATAATGTAAGGCAAAATAACAAAATGAGGGCAGAATATAGTGAAAAACCAATATCATATATTAATTGTAGAAGATGACAAAGAAATTCGTGAAGGTATTGATATTTATTTGCGGAATCAAGGATATATAGTTTATCAGGCAGGAAATGGGCAGGAGGGCTTAGAGGTTATTCAGGATGTAGAAATTCATTTGGCTATTGTTGATATTATGATGCCTGTGATGGATGGTGTAACTATGTTAATGAAGCTTAGAATGCAAAATTATGAGTTTCCTGTTATTATGCTATCGGCTAAGTCTGAGGAAGTAGATAAGATTATGGGGCTTAATATGGGAGCAGACGATTATGTTACAAAACCATTTAC
>CAZKGP010000221.1:0-4601 GCA_964552225.1 uncultured Acetatifactor sp. | reverse complement strand
GGTGTTACCATGCAGATTTGGCAGGATGAAGAGGAAGCGGTCAAAGAAGAAAATGGTGGCTGTTGTGGTCTTTCAGCAGTTGATGATGCTAGAAGAGTAGCAGAATGCTTAGATATTCCATATTATGTAATGAATTTCAAACAAGAATTTCAAAGCAATGTAATTGATTATTTTGTAGAAGAATATTTACAAGGGCGCACACCGAATCCTTGCATTGCATGTAATCGTTATGTGAAGTGGGAATCATTGCTGCAACGTAGCATGGAAATAGGTGCAGATTATATAGCAACAGGACATTACGCTCGTATAGAACAACTTGCAAATGGTCGTTATGCCATTCGTAATTCGGTGACTGCAGCTAAGGATCAAACCTATGCTTTATATAATCTTACTCAATATCAGCTGTCTCATACTTTAATGCCTGTAGGTGACTATACAAAAGACGAAATTCGGCAAATTGCCATTGAGAATCATATTCCTGTTGCACATAAGCCAGATAGCCAAGAAATCTGTTTTGTAACAGATAATGATTATGCTTCTTTTATTGATCGTGAGGCACCGGGGAAAGTTCCAGGACCAGGGAATTTTGTTACAAAAGAAGGTATTGTTTTAGGCAGACATAAGGGAATTACTCATTATACAATAGGACAGCGTAGAGGTCTTAACCTTGCCATGGGCCATCATGTTTTTGTGATAGAAATCAGACCAGAAACCAATGAGGTAGTAATTGGTGAGGGAGAGGATGTATTCACCACTACAGTTTTATGCGATAACGTTAACTTTATGTCTATAGAAGGGTTAGACTCACCAAGAAGAGTAATTGCCAAAATCCGATATAATCATAAGGGTGACCATTGTACCATTGAGAATCAAGGAGAGGGAAAAGTGCTCTGTACCTTTGAAGAACCAGTTCGTGCGTCTACTCCAGGACAGGCTGTGGTCTTTTATGAGGAGGACCATGTTCTAGGAGGGGGAACTATTCTTAAATAAATTCAACAAATGGGCACAGACATCATATGATACTAGAAAGAGGTTTGTTTGGAAGGCTCCAAACAGATAGGAGCATTTATGGATAACAATGCCTATATTTTTGAAGCAGGCGTGATTATTAACATAGAAGCTACGAGATTTGGTAATCTTAAGGCAAATGGCTGCGTTTTGTTTGTTACAATAGAAAATGAAGATGGTGATATTGTAAACTTTATTATTTCGCCATCCACCTATATACTTGATTTTGTTACTTTAAAAGAAGGCATGTCTGCTAAGTTTTATCATTTGGCAAATGTCCCAGTGCCATTAATTTATCCCCCTCAATATACTGCGGTAGTAGTAGCTCCTGACATGGGGAATCGCAGATTTGTGAGTGTGGGGCATTTTAATGATAACTTGGTGAATGATGAAGTAACGCTACAGCTCAAATTAGATAATAGTGTAGGCATATTTACTACCAATAATCAAGTGTTTTTGGGTAGTCCCACTAATCATGATTTAGTGGTGGTATATGAAACTTCTACTAGAAGTATACCCGCCCAAACAACACCTATCGAAATAATTGTTCTTTGTGAACAAAATAAGGAATGAATTCTATAAAATATTGAATTTTCAACCATAAAATGCTGGTTGTGGATTCAATATTTTTTTATCTATGTTAAATATTACCAAAAAAATATTGTAACATAGATTATTTAGGTGTATAATTAACAAAGATTCAAACGGTAAATTGATAATTAAATTCAAAGACTCACTACAAGGAGGAAAAATGTCGATATTTCAAAAAACAAGAAGTACAAAAGAAGCAAGTACAAATATATCTGGCGGTGAATTTTCCCCAAAAAGGATGACGGATTCATCTAAACAAATTTTTAATGTAGTAAGTAATCTAAGTGTTTTTGATGTAGGTATGACGCATATATCTGGGCATTTACTGGATTTTGCAAATGAAATGTCTCTGTTAAGTGATTCTAATTTAGCGATTGTAGAGGAAGCGACTGCGAGTATGGAGCAGGTTAATGATAGTATTAACGATACTACAGAAGTACTACAAGAATTAGAAGATAAATCTCAAAACTTATCTCTTAAAAACAATGAGAATATTGAATTATTGGGTGAAGTTGTTTTTTTGAAAGATGATGTTATTAGTAATGCCAATACAATGAGCGGGAAGATTGAGCAACTCATTGATTTAACGACTAAAGTTGGAAGTATTGTAGAAAGTGTGAATGCTATAGCGAATCAAACAAACTTATTAGCCTTAAATGCTGCAATTGAGGCGGCTAGAGCAGGTGAACATGGAAAAGGATTCGCTGTTGTTGCAGATGAAGTTCGTAAATTGGCAGATGATGTAAAAAGTAATTTAGATGGTATGCGTTTATTGGTTAACGATATTGTTTTAGCAGCTGAAGAGGGTAAGGATAGTATGTCCAAGACCATATATTCGACTGAAAATATGAGTGAAAAAATTGATGTAGTATCTAATACTATTAATGACAATATTATAATGCTAAATAATGTGATTTCGAATGTTGCTAATATTAACAAAACAATGAGTGAGATTCAGGTATCTTCAAAAGAAGTAAATGCAGCCATGGAATCCTCAGCAATGGATGCACAAAAATTAGCATCTTTATCCCAAAATATACATAATGATACAGAGAATAGCGTTGATTTGTCTAAGAATATTTCTACCATAGACGATGAATTATCAGCTATCATAAAAGATGTTTTTACAAACTTATCTAATTGTGATGAATTTATAAGTAATGATGAATTGCTAGGAATATTAGAAAAAGCTAAAGTTGCTCATGGTGAGTGGGTAAAAGTTTTAACAAACATGATAGAGACTAATAGTATAAATGCATTACAGGTTAATCCTAAAAAATGTACCTTTGGTCATTTTTACTATGCACTTAATATTAGCCATCCTTTAATTGCCGAGGATTGGAAAGAGATAGGAGACATTCATTTTAATTTCCATACAAATGGTGAAAAAGCAATTAATGCTATAAAAAAGGATAAATTGAGTGAGGCTAAAATAATTTTAGATGAAACAATTGCGTTATCTGAGAATTTAGTACAAAAAATAAGTAACGTTGAAGAAAAGATTAAAAAACTGTCTTCTGAAGGTAAAAGCATTTTTTAATAAAAATAATATAATAAGCATAAAACGTGGCCTGTTTGATTCATCTCTTGTCTATTTGACAAGGGGATGAATCAAACAGGTCACGCTTTAAATGTTGGTATTAGTTGTTTGTGATTTATAATAGATGAAATGCAGGGGTACGTTTTTCAAATGTCGTATAATACTTAAATCCACATTCCTCTAAAACTTCTTTTGCCCTTGTAAAATAATTACCTAGATGTGCTACTTCATGTGCGTCAGAGCCAATGGTAATAATGTTGCCACCTAGTTCACGATACCTTTTAATCACTGCATTACAAGGATGTAATTCTTTCAAGCCTTTCTTGATTCCACCTGTATTTATTTCAATTCCTATTTCTTTTTCAAGTAATAATTCAAGAATTTGATCAAACAAATCTTTATACTTATCGTAAGAATAATCACGATCACAATTAGGCCCATATCGAACCACATAATCCAAATGACCATAAACATCAAAATCAGAAAAGAGTTTAATGTTGTCTATAATAGATGAAAAGTATTCTCGATAAGCATCCTCTTCACTACGACCTTCATAAAAAGAGGGATAATAGGGGTCTTTTCCATTACAAACATGAGAAGAACCTATTATAAAATCAAAATCATATTTTTTAACATAGTCTATATTTTGTTTCAAAAGATGAGGTTGCAACCCTAATTCCACTCCAAAAAGAAGTTTTATTTGAGATGCGTATTTTTCTTTATATTTTTTATAGTCATATAGGTAGGATTCTGTGTTTAATAAAAATTTACCTTTTGGGTCTTCTGGAGATGTGGGATAATCAAAATCATTATGCTCTGTGATACATAAATGAGTGAATTCCAATTCAATTGCTCGTAGAATCATTTCCTCCATAGGCGTGTCAGAGTCTCCTGAAAAAGAAGTATGTAAATGGTAGTCAGCTTTTATCGACATAATTATGTCCTTTCTTGTGTTATAGTATATCCATAATACCTACGGATTGATTGTGCACGTTGTGCTTAATACCTACGGATTGTTGCGCACGTTGTGCTTAATACCTACGGATTGTTGCGCACGTTGTGCTTAATACCTACGGATTGCTACGCACTTTGTGCTCCACAATCCTAAAAATATTCGAAATCCGCCCTATTCGGGCTACTTTCTCATATTTTGCGGGTCATAAACGCATGCTTTTTCATGCAAGCATGAAAAGCATGTCCTTTTGACCCTGGTATTAAATATTATAACAAAAATACACTATTTAAATATAGTAAATCTAACTAAAGTGTAAAAAAAAGGTAAAAAAGTAATTTATTTTCAAATACATCTTGAATTATCTATTGGAATTAGGTAAAATGATGTTGCTGACAAAATTTTGACAATGTGACAAGCAATTAACAAGCAAAGCGAATCATGCAGTTATGCAGAAATATAAATTTGTAATAACAAATGTCAAAATAATATAAAATTAATATATTTTAG
>CAZKGP010000220.1:0-4606 GCA_964552225.1 uncultured Acetatifactor sp. | reverse complement strand
AAGAACAAGAAGATGCTGATGTAGTATCTGTTGATATTGATGCAGCAATTGCATCTGAAGTTACAGAAGAATAATAAAGAAATATAGGATGGGATGCTTACATGGCGTATGATTATGAATATTTTAAGAAAGAGGTTTATACGCTCACTGCAGTAGACTTAAGTGCATATAAAGAAAAGCAAATGAAGCGTCGAATTGATACTTTGATAGCCAAGCACAAAATTGTGGGATATGATAAGTACGTTCAAGTCTTAAGAAATGATCAAGCAAAGTTTGATGAGTTTGCGAGTTATATTACAATAAATGTATCTGAATTTTATCGTAACCCCGAACAATGGAAATTGCTTGAGGAGAATATTATTCCAGAGATTATTAAAAGATTTGGTAAAAATCTTAAAATTTGGAGTGCGGCATGCTCTACAGGAGATGAGCCATATTCACTTGTAATGGCATTGTCACGTTTTATTCCTCTTAATCAAATTAAGATATTTGCAACAGACTTAGATAAACAAATCATTGCTAAAGCAAAAGCGGGTTTGTATGGAGAGAAGAGTATTGCTTCCGTACCTGCTGATTTGAAAAGCAAATATTTTACAAAAGAAGGACTTGCTTACAAAATATCAGATGAAATAAAGGCGAGAGTTGAATTCAAACAACACAATTTATTAAAAGATGCTTATCCAAAGGATTACAATTTAATTGTATGCAGAAATGTTTTAATCTACTTTACAGAAGAGGCGAAGGACGAAGTTTTTCTTAAGTTTAGGGATTCGTTATGCAAAGGTGGTGTTCTGTTTATCGGTAGTACGGAACAGATTATTAATCATAAGGATATTGGTTTGGAACGAAAGAATTCATTCTTTTATGAACGACCAATGTAAATAAAAAGTGGCGAGGATAAAATCCTCGCCACTTTGCGGTTGCCCATAAATTCTTAGTAAGTAGAAGCAATCATAGAAAGTATATGATTAGCATATAAAGTAAATGCTTGTTTGTTTTTCTTCATTTCATCCGTTAGTTCAAAAAAAAGTTCTTTGCTGTTATAGTCGCGTTTAAAGAACGGTTCAAATAAAATGTCCCACTGAGGAAGATAACTAGAATACTTTCTTGTATAGCAATTTGAGGCAGAAGCTTGCACACGATGTTGGGAATCTACAAAAGTTGCAACTGATTTGTGTAAAGCAATATCTTCGGTAGGAAGATAATAATAATATTTATAATTTGAATAAAAGTATTTTAATTCTTCTTCACAAATAGGAACTCTTAAGGTTGCTTCATTACCCTCTCCTTTAAAGTAACAATTATTAGCCGCTGCAGATATAGATACAGGTAATGGAGTGGGTATAGAAAGAGTCATAATTAATTCTTTGCGTTTATTGCCTGAAATATCTTTATAGTAGTTAGCCTGTGCTTTTTTGGCCTTTATTTCTGTGTTAAACAAGTCATAGTAAGCAAGTATAGGAAGAGATTTCAGCATTCCTAATATATCGTCAGCATTATGTAACAATAGTGATTTTTCAGAAAACTCAGATGGTAATTTTAGATAATCATGATATATTCCGATGAGCTCCCCACCAGAAAATACATCAGTGCGATTTATTCTTAAAAACTGCTCAATTGTTTTTTGTTTACAATTGGGAAGCTTAAGAAAATATTTATAGGGACTAATTCTTCTATAAAGATCGATGCCCTCAAATTTACTGAAATCATATGGCAAATTTAATTGTATACACTTTTTCGTTATAAAAGGCAAATCAAAATTATTTCCATTGTAGTGAATTAAATATTTGTAATTTTTAGCAAATTCAAAAAAAGCATCTAGGATATCAACTTCTTCAGCGTATTTTTCAGCAAACCATTGAATCGTATGCCATTTGCCAGAAGAATAATAAGCACACCCAATTAAATATAAATTAGAAGTTTGAACTGCAAATCCAGTTGTTTCAATATCTAGAAATAATATTTTTTCTAATGGTGCAATTGTTTCTAATGGATAATTTAAAGAAAAGTTATCAATTGTTTCTTGTGAAATTTTCATACATAACCTATCAACACGTTGCGACGTGATAATACTTGTTTTAAACAAGCAAAAAATAAAAAATTGAATACGCATTTTTATTCAATTTATGTCTTAATACTTATTTTAAAATAATTCATAAGCGGTGCATATGAATTTTGACTCTTAACGTTATCATAGCATAAAAAACAAAAAGGCAGTAGTATTTTTAACAAAAAAAGTGTATAATTGTAAGAAATTATTGTTAAAATAATACGATTTTTGTTTATTTATTACGAGTCTAATAAAGCCTATATGAAATTACTTAAGGAAAGGAAAATATGTTACATGGCAAAACTAACATTTAGTGGTGGAATACATCCATATGATGGTAAGGATTTATCTAAAGATAAGCCTATTAAGGAAGTGCTTCCTAAAGGTGAATTAGTGTATCCCTTAACACAACACATCGGTGCACCAGCTAAAGCTATTGTTCTAAAGGGTGACAGGGTATTGACAGGTCAGAAAATTGCTGAGAGTGGAGGCGGCGTGTCGGCTCCTATTTATGCATCTGTTTCAGGTACTGTAAAAGCAATTGAACCTAGAAGAATAGTTACAGGCAATAGCGTTATGAGTATTGTAGTTGAAAATGATGGGTTGTATGAAGATGTAGGTCTATTTCCTGAGTCTCCTTTACATAAACTTAATAAAGAAGAAATAATAGAAAGCATAAAAGACGCAGGAATCGTCGGTTTGGGTGGAGCAGGTTTTCCCACCTTTATTAAATTGTCACCTAAACGTCCTGAGAAAATTGATTATATTATAGCCAACTGTGCAGAATGCGAACCATATCTTACTTCTGACTATAGAAGAATGATGGAAGACCCTGATAAGCTCATTGGGGGCTTGAAAATTATACTAAGCTTATTTGATAATGCTTTGGGAATATTAGCAGTGGAAGATAATAAGCCTGAATGCATATCCTTATTAAAAAAACTTACTAAAAATGAAAAAAGAATCACAGTAAAAGCTTTAAAGACAAAATATCCTCAAGGTGCGGAGAGACAGATTGTGTATGCAACTACAGGAAGACAAATTAATTCTTCCATGCTTCCAGCAGATGTTGGTTGTATTGTTAACAATGTGGATACCGTTGTAAGTGTATATCGTGCAATTGTAGAAGGCAGACCGTTAATGGAACGAATAATAACAGTTACTGGCGATGCAATTAAAAATCCTCGAAATTTTAAAGTGCGTATTGGTACGAGTTACAAGCAATTGATTGAAGAAGCGGGTGGATTTAAGGTACAACCTGAGAAAATAATATGCGGAGGCCCTATGATGGGATTTGGCATGTTCGATCTAGATGTACCTATTACTAAAACGTCAACTGCATTACTTGCATTAAGCCGAGATGATGTTGCAATGATGGAACCAGGACCATGTATTAATTGTGGTCGATGTGTTGAAGTTTGCCCAGGAAGGATTATTCCCAGTCAATTAGCAGATTATGCAGAACATCATAACGAAGAAGCCTTTCAGAAGGCGGATGGAATGGAATGCTGCGAGTGTGGCTGTTGTAGTTTCATTTGTCCTGCAAAAAGGCCACTTACCCAAGAAATCAAATCTATGCGTAAGATTTTACTTGCTAAGAAAAAGAAGTAGGAGGAAATACTGTGAGCGAGTTACTTAAAGTATCATCCAATCCACATGTTCGGTCTAAGACAACCACCAATGGTATCATGATGGCTGTGGTTATAGCATTACTTCCAGCTACAGGATTTGGAATTTATAATTTTGGAATAAAAGCATTATTAATAGTAATTGTTACTGTGATATCCACTGTATTAACAGAATTTTTATTTGGATTATATAAGAAAAAATCTACAATTTCTGACTTATCAGCCGTAGTAACGGGTTTATTGCTGGCATTAAACCTTCCTGTTGGTGTTCCGCTATGGATGGCGGCAATGGGTGGTGTTTTTGCTATTCTTATTGTAAAAATGTTGTTTGGTGGTTTGGGACAGAATTTTATGAATCCAGCATTGGCGGCTAGATGCTTTTTGCTTATTTCATTCCCTGCATTAATGACTGATTTTACATATGATGGATTTTCAGGAGCAACTCCACTGGCAGCGCTAAAAGCTGGTGAAGACGTTAATATTTTTAATATGATTATTGGTAATATCCCAGGGACAATAGGTGAAACATCAGTTATTGCAATTGTAATAGGAGCTTGTTTCTTGATTTTTCTTGGAATTATTGATTTGCGCATTCCAGGCAGCTATATTGTTACATTTATTTTATTTGTAGCTATTTTTGGAGGGCATGGATTTGAGCCAGCTTATCTATCTGCACAATTGTCCGGCGGTGGTCTAATGCTTGGTGCATTTTTTATGGCAACTGATTATGTAACGAGGCCTATTACCATAAAGGGACAGTATGTTTATGGAATTGTTTTGGGATTATTAACAGGAATTTTCCGTATTTATGGACCAGGAGCGGAAGGCGTATCATATGCAATTATTCTTGGAAATATTCTAGTTCCACTTATGGAAAAAATGACAAAGCCTACTGCTTTTGGAAAAGGAGGCAAGAGTCGTGGAAAAA
>CAZKGP010000219.1:0-4619 GCA_964552225.1 uncultured Acetatifactor sp. | reverse complement strand
TTTGCTAATACCATTTCCTTGAACTGTTCTGCTTTGGCAGGTGCATTACAATGAGAAATCATCAATCTCTTACTAGATGGATCTTTAATCTCTGCCGCAACTAAATCTACCATTTTACCCATAGCCTTTTTAAAACCAATAGTCTGTCCACGTTGGATAATCTGACCTTTTGTAGCGCCCATTACCGGTTTGATATTAAGGGTAGATGCTACCAATGCTTTTACACCTGTTAATCTACCATTCTTGCGTAAAGTTTCCAAATTGTCCAAGATAAAATAAGTTGACATTTCATCACGAAATGCTTCTATTTTCTCAACAATGGTTTCAAAAGGTAAACCTTCTTCTTCTAAATCCATTAACTTCAGAGCAATCTGTGCTTCTCCACAGCTTGCTGATTCTGAATCAATTACATGAATATTTTTAGAACCATATTTCTCTAAGTATAAATTTTTAGCTAATACTGCACTATTATGACTACCGCTTAAGTGAGAAGATAAAGTCACCACATATACATTTTCCGCATCATTATTATAAGCATCTAAGTAACGTTCTGGTGATGGGCATGCAGATTTGGGACTTTTCGGATATTCAGCAACCTTCTGCAAAAATTCTTTTTGATTAAAATTTTCATCATCAGGTATGATGTAATCTCCTACTTCCAGTTGTAAAGGAATTCTTTCAACATTTTCTCTTTCTAATAGCTCCTTGGGTAATTCACAACAACTGTCTACTACGATTTTATAATTCATCGTCTAATCTCCAATCCTCAATCTACCTTTTTGCAACCACTTGATGTAGTTTTCATTACCACTTATAATAGCACACATAAGTTCTGTCGTAAAGAAGTTTTTTCTAATATACAGTTTGTACTTTTTAGACTATACTTATACCAAGGGTCAAAACGTCATGATTTTCATGCTCGCATGAAAAATCATGAATTTATGACCTGCAAAAACGTGAGAAAGTAGCCCGATCAGGGCGGATTTCGAACGTTTTTAGGATTGCGTGAGCACTGAAAGTGCGTAGCAATCCGTAGGTATAATAAAAGTAAATCACCCTATAGGAGTTTGACACATGATCGCATTACAAATCACCTCCATGAAAGAGTTCATGAATCATTTATTAGCTGGTACAGCTTTTGATATTTTTTTACTAGAAGAAGCAACCATAACAACATCCAATACATACCATATTGATGGTCATATGAATCGAGATTTTTATACCGATGAAGAATTAGAAGACTTAAGTCTTAGCCTTTGTCCATATGAATTTGCATCTTGGAGTCAAATGAAGGGACTGTGCTTTCAACTTATAAAAGGAAAGCGCACCCCCTTATTCTTTAAATTTGTGCTACATTTAATGCCACCTCATGCAGAAGCATTATTAAAAAAAGAAGAATGTAGTATTGATATTAATCAATTAAAATCACTGGTTCTTACTATAAAATATAATAGCGAAACTGCTACATTAACAACAGGCAGTTCATACCATACTTTTTTAATGACGAAAGAGCCAGACCTTATTTGGGATAAGGCCCTTACTCAATTTTTAGACAAGAATGAGATTCCATATGAAGTACTATAAATATGGTCAATCTTCAAGCAAAGCTTCTTTTATATTTTTATAATAATTATTGCGCAATATATTAGCACTGAAGGTATAACGATCCTTTACCTCTTGTTTTTTAGCACTCATATATTCCTCTTGAGCTTCTTGTTCTAATTCTACTTTCCAAGTGGTAGTTTTATCTTTTCGACTATAAATCACGGTGTCAGTGATAAAACTCCTATCATTTAGAATAACCATTCCTTCTTCTGGTGCAAAAATATCTCTTCCAGCATACAGTCGTGAATCATATTCAAATCCAAATAAATTAAGTAGCGTGGGGATAATATCCATAGAGCCACATACTTTTTCAACGATTACAGGATTTTCTTCCATGTTTGCATTCCAAAGGATTAAATTATTACGAAACTTATCCAAATCTTTATTTAATGGTCTTCCGGCCAATTCATCATACTGCTCCGTTGTCATGGCATAGGGGTAATGGTCTGTGTTCATGCATATTACTGTATTTTCCAACTTACCAGCCGCCTCTAGCTGTTCCAGCAGATACTGTAATGCTTTATCTAACTCAATATGACAAGCAATATATGCCCTTGCATTCTCTGACATATCTAGCCCTGACACTGCATCAATATTTTTATAAGACATCGCATTTCCTTTAAAATTATAGTTCATATGACCTGAAACAGTCATGTAATATACATGAAATCTTTCATCATTTATATATTCTGACATGGTTCCTTGCATCATTTCATAATCTGAGGCTGGCCAGGCATTAGGATTCTCCATTGGAAATATTTTATCTCCCCACTCTTCTTCAGGCAAATTTCCTATTTTAGCAGCTTTAAAATCATAGCCTAGATTATTATGTGTAATGTGTCTATCATAATAAGAAAGAGTATTATTATGATAGGCTAAGCTTTTAATACCTTCCTTTTCAAAATACCTTGGCAATGTAAATTCCATATCATTGGAACCACTTTTTCTCATACTAAACTGACCATCTGGAATCAGACCCGTACAGTTTATATATTCACCATCACTTGTACTCGTCTGCCATAAAGGTGCGTAATAATTAGAGAATACAAAACCAGTGTTTACCATCTTATATAATGTAGGGGTTAAATCTTCTCTTATTCCATAAGGAGAAAAGCCCTCTGCAGTTAAATAGATTAAATTATATCCTTCAAACATACCTGTATATTCATTACGATTAGAAGGTACTAAGCCCTCCATATAATCAACCAACCATGTAGTTTCTTTATTAAGTTCTTCTGCCCTTAATTTGTTAAAATCAATGTTCAATTGATTAGGTGAAGTATCTAATTCTTCTATCAGTGGAACATCTTGTGTTTCCTCTTCTAGCTCTGTGGCTTCTGTCGACATTTCCTCTGTAGTATTTAGAACATTGCTCTCATGGTTTTCTTCTGAAGAAGTATCATCGCCCCCATGTGCTTTTTCAGTAATACCTTCGCGTAAGTTAGAAAAACCCTCACCCACACAGAAGAAAATATCTCGCTGTACCAACGACATTACTCCCATATTTTCCGTCACCAATAGGGGATCATAAAATTCTAAATAGTCTTCTGCAAAGTCCGCCTCCACATAATGTCCTATCAGCATTGTCATAATAGCAAATAATACACCTACACTAGCAACAAAAATCACTCGAAGTTTTTCTATCTCCTTAAAACAAGGTTGTAATACGGAAAGTTTCTTCTTAAATATTGCAATAACCACTAAGGGAACAATCATTAATAAAAGAAATGGAGACGCATGCAGAATACCAGCCAATGCTTCTTTCCAATAACTGGATAGGGCATCTCCACCACCCCAAATAGCCACCTTTAGCATTAATGGCTGTTTAAAAATGCTCATATATACATATTGGGAACCATATATTAGGAGATTCACTATATTAAGAATCCAAAATACTAGCGGTTTCCAACGATTACCAATACTTCCAACAATCCCCGTTTCAATGGATGCCCAGATGATGATTAAAAAGAAACCAAAAATAGGGTTGCATCCTTCTAAACCGAAGCAACCCAGATGATATACGATTTCCATATATAATAATAATCCTGCAAATGTTGTCCAAAGTATCATATTTATCTACCTTATCTTTTGTCATTATATATCGTAGCATATGAAAATAGAAGTAAATATAACTTATTTTTTCATTTTTGAATTAAAAATTAAGCTGGCTATATAACCAAATATTAAAGCAGAGGAGGTTCCCACTGCCCCAGCTTTGAAGCCTCCTGCAAAAAGACCAAGAATCCCTTGCTCTGCGACTGCTTCTTTTACGCCTTTCATTAATACATTGCCAAATCCTAATAAAGGAACACTTGCTCCTGCGCCTGCAAAGTTTTGAAAGGGTTCATACCATCCCAAGGCACTAAGAACAGCACCTGAAACTACTAGCAACACCATAATTCTACCTGGCATCATTTTCGTCTTTTCCATAAGCAGTTGTACCAAAGCGCAGATAAGTCCACCTACCCAAAAAGCATTTACATAATCCATTTTATAATTCTCCTTATTATAACTCACTAGTTTAGATACTTCTAGTTTTTGTATTTATAAGAGAATTATTCATTAAAACTACGTTATTCGTTTTTCGCTATTTCCTCAACAATTTCTCTAAGCATTTTGCTTTCACAGCGAACAGTAATATGGGCATACTTTTCATAGAGTGGAAGCCTCTCTTGATATAAATCCGTTATGGTCTGACCACTATGTAATGTAACTCCTCGTTGATTCAAATCCCCTAGACGTTTTATAATCTCCTCTAAGGGTAATTGTAGATATACAACGGTACCAATTTCCCTAAAGTGCTCCATCGCCTCTTGACCATATACAGCACTCCCGCCTGTTGCAATTACACAATTTCTATCATCTATTGAAGTATTTACGTCATTTTCGATTTGCCAAAAACCTTCAACACCATGTTCTTCAATCAATTCATGTAACAGCTTATGGTATGTTTCTTGAATAACCAAATCTGAGTCTATAAATTTATATCCCAGGACCTTTGCAAGAACAACACC
>CAZKGP010000218.1:0-4639 GCA_964552225.1 uncultured Acetatifactor sp. | reverse complement strand
GTACTATCAAGAATAACTGGTCCTTGCACGTCAATATCACCCTTTACAGCTCCAGCAATTACTGCACTTTTTGCTGTAATATCACCAATAACAACAGAACCCGTTCCTATTTTCACAGCACCCTCACTTACCACTTTTCCTTCGATTTTACCACTATCAGAAAAGATTTCTGCTGCTGAAGAATCACCTTGTATACATCCTGAAATATTTAATTTACCTAAAATATCAACATTACCTTTTATTGTTCCAAGAAGCTCCACTGAACCTTCTGATTCTACATTACCAGTAATTACCATAAATCCGGTAATAATTGCAGTTTCTTCTATTGCATTTCTGTTTTGTGTTACATCCATTTCATCTGTGACACTATCATCTTCCTTTACATTCTCACCTGCTAGTGCCTCTTCAAGCATACGTTCTAAATCCATGGTGTTCTCGTCCTCCTCAACATTTTCTTCTAGTTCCCCTAATAGGTCTTGCATTTCAACATTTTCTTCTTGTTCTTCTAGTCCTTCAAATCCTTCTAGTCCTTCTAATAAATCTTGCATTTCCACATTTGCCTCAACTGTTTCTTCTATATCGGAATTAAAATCTTCTGATAAATTATCATATTCTGATAAGTTATCATCTTCTGTTTCCTCTATATCTATATTTTCTGTTTCAGCTATGTGTAAGGTTTCCATATCTTCATCTTCCGTTTCGTCGGTGACTATTTCATCCTCCAACTTAACGTTTTCTTCCATTCCCATGTAGTCCATGCCTGCATTACCTAATACATCATCAATTACATCAGTTGTATCTTCATCAGGAGTTTGCTCAGCAGCCTCTTCTGGCATTAACTCATTCACTGCCTGGGATAAATCATCCTTTAATTCTGAAAAAAAACCCATTCTTAATCCTCCATTCATTCGTTAACATTTTTATGAATATGTTGAATCGGCTGAGTATCTTCTGTAATCGGTAAAATTACAGTATTCTCCATTGCCAAAATATTCTCAATAATAATTGGTAGCGCATCCACCGTAGTACGTTTCTGTGTAGAATCATGTAATAAAATAATAGAAGTTTGCTGTTCTATTCCGTTCATACAATTGTCTACAATTTCTTGAACACTTAATCGACTACTGCTTCCGTCACCAGATGAAATATTCCAATCAAAAAAGGGAACTTTCTCCTCTTCCAAAAACTCTGCAAATTCATTCATATTCACAGGACTAATCGTATTGGAACTACCTCCTGGAAATCGATAGTAATTACTTTGCACCCCTGTTACATTAAAAAGATAATCTCGGAGCTTATTGAAATCTTCTGTAAAAGACTCTACTGATCTATATATTTCATTGTACTTATGACTATAAGAATGCATGCCCAAGGTATGCCCTTGGTCCACAATATCTTTCATTGCTTTTTGAGAAACATCATCCTCTTTGCCGAGTACGAAAAATGTTGCTTTTACATCATATTCATCTAATATTTCTAATATTTCTTGTGTGTAACCACTTGGTCCATCATCAAAAGTCAAATAAACCTTACGTAAGTGCTCCTGCTCCTCCTCTTGCAAAACATCTCCTGACAAAGCATCAATTGATGCTGTATTGTCTTCAATATGTATTTGTTCCTGAGGCTTAGCGCTATTATTATCACTCACTGTTCCTAGTTCCAGCTCTGACACATTGGATTGTTCTTCCATCCTTTGGGTAACTATATCTAGCCGTTTTGTCACAAGAGATAATTGAGTTTCCAAAGAAACTACCTTTACTAACAATATAGCACAAAGTATGAGTAAAATGAAAATGGAAATAAAAATGAACCGAATAATCATTTTCTTCAAGACCTGTACTCTTTTCCTAGACCCCTTAGCTTGGTCTTCCAGTGCCATTTTCCTACTCCTTATTTATTATACCATTTCTACCGTAACAGTATATCATATTACCTTATCTTGTGAAAGACATAAATAAAAAAAAGAATCTATTTACAAAATCATTTTGCAAACAGACTCTTTTTTTACGTTTCTATATATATAAAGCAATTCCAAAATTTTGAATTCCCATTTCTACATTAAAATTAAAATAGTTATAACCCCATTATAAATACATAATTTTAATATATTCTTTTGTATTCCCAATATTCTCTAGTACTCATTCAGCCACTTAATTTCTTCAAAATATCCTTATAATTGTATCTTTATAATAAATCCCCTATTACTATAAATAATCAATGTTGTGCAGTATATTCACAATTATATTAGATTTTTGATTTGAATTATTAATAGTTGCATAAATATCCGTCAGATTCGTTCTTAATCTCTATATATTTAGTATAATATCCATAATGAGTACAAGTAACACGATACGTTTCACCTTTTACAGCGCCTGTATACAAGAGATTTAATGCCGATGCTGATGTATTAGTATTTTGTCCACCTTCTGAGGTTGCTACAGTATCCCAACCATACCAAACCTTTTTCTGAATTTTAATATCCTTTACACCAACATATGCTCCTGAAGCATTTAATGATGTATTTATTTCTATTGCCATTCCCTTATTAGAAAATGCTACTATAATGGATGCTCTGGACATAGAAGTAGTAGAAAATGGAACAATCATAGGTCTTCTTGGTTCATTTTGTTCAAGCAGAGTTCCTTCAATGACTTCTACATTAGGATTCACTGTTATAAGCTCCTCTGCCGCCAAGGCTTCATACGCAGGTGTTGCAACCAGCAGTGCTACAACAAATGCCAAACTTACTACTTTCTTCAAAAAACGCATTTTTCTGTTCATACTATGTAGATTCTCCTTTTCTCTTTTGTATTGAGGTTCACATATTCTCTCCTTTCTCAGCCAATTGCTTATCCCTCTAATAATACATATGTCCTCAACTAGAAAAAGGTTACAAAATAATACAATTTTCTTGGTTTCTATTTTTTTATTTTTTTATTCATTATTTTCTAATACAGCATGAGCATAATCAGTTGCAATTTCCTCTATTTTTTCCAATGTAGCATCACCATGTACTCTATAGCATCGTGTTCCCTGATAGAAACTAATAGCACGCTCTACTACATCCTCTCCATGCTTTTCAAAATAAAACATAGTAGTGCCTGCTACTTCATTTTCATACAAATAAGTAAAATCAGCATAAGAATTCCTTTCAAACATAAATTGATTCTTATAAATTAAAAGTTGTATTTGCATATTTTGATCTAATAATGCATTATAATAATTTCTATTGAGAGTTGTACTCATATCACCTAGGATTACATCATTTACTTGAGCTTCCCAATTTTCGCCAATAGTATTCGCCATCCACATCTCATCTTTGTATTGCTGTGGAAGTTCATCATCACTATAACTAAATTGGTTACTTACCACTTTAACTAACGTTTCTTCCTGTGTAGGAAACATTATCCCCTCTTGTCCTGTTTTGCCCCTCTTAAACCAATGGAAAAATCCTGTATCCTCTGCCATAGTAGAACCTGAGGTTCCCCAAAAAACGATAAACACAAGAGATGCCGCAACAACAGCTCCTATGATACCTCTGTTCTTATGGAAGAAAAGGCGTTTACCCTTTTTATTATTATTTTCATTGCCGGCAGAATCTTGTTCCTTTTTATCATAATGCTTCCAGAAACGTTCTATGCCTGATTGTGGATTATATTTTGTTTGATCCATATCAATAGGATCCAATTCTTTTAGTAAATTTACAATGCCCGTTGCTTTTTGAGCATCAATTTCTTCATCAGAATCTTCAAATGTATACGAACGCAATTGCGCTTTCAATCCATTAATTATGGCTTGCTTTTCTTCATTATTTGCTGTTTCAGCTTGTTCCTTGTCATGCTTATCCATGCCATTCTAACTCCTATTATTCTATCATCATACTTAAATTTCAAAAAATCAAATAACTAACCACGGTAAATGTAAGCAATATCATAGAGTCAAATCGAGCCACTAACTTTTTACGTAAGCGCATCATGCGAATTTTAACATTCCCTTCGCTGATTTTCTCTTTTTGTGCAATCTCTCTTATACTATATCCCTCAAAATAGAACATATGAAATAATCTCTTCTCTTTATCATTGAAGGCTTTATCAATTATCATTTGCAATTCTGTTAAATTATACTGTTCCTCAGTATGAGGTATTTGATATTTATCATTATAGAAAACTTCACTATTACAAGACAGTCTACTTGCTGACATTATTTTATATTTTGTAGCTTGCATTAACCAACCGCCTGGATTAATATGCTCTTTAAGCTTATCTACTTTCTTAATTGCTTCACAAAAAGTATCATGTACAATGTCTTCTGCTACTAGAAAATTATTCGTTTTCATATTACGCAACACATAATTCAGCAAGAGCTCATAATTTTCCATATATAATTTTGTTATAAAATCCTCCACCTTGGGTTCTAAATTTTCTCTATTCCCGCTCATCTTTTGTCTACTTTCGTTTTATCTTTATGTAAAAAGATTCCGTATTTTAATGTAACACTTACAAAGAAAATATATAAGATTGTTTTAGATATCATGTATTTTTACAGAGTTAAGCGCTTACATTTTAGCATGACTAAATTATTGAATTAACTTGCACCTTTTTCAAACATATACTATAATTAATGCAATTTTCAAATTACC
>CAZKGP010000217.1:0-4641 GCA_964552225.1 uncultured Acetatifactor sp. | reverse complement strand
ATTGCTCTTGTTGGAGAAGATGGCTCATTACTGTACTCTTTCTATAGTAGTAATGATGGAAGTCCTTTAAAGACAGCAATACGCTCTTTAAAAGAAATATATACTAGGTTACCCGAAGACGTTACCATTGTAAGATCCTGCTCCACTGGGTATGGAGAAGCCTTGATGAAATCAGCATTTTTGTTAGACGATGGTGAGGTTGAAACGGTTGCCCATTATTATGCTGCTGCTTTTTTTGACCCTAAGGTAGATTGTATCTTGGATATCGGTGGTCAAGATATGAAATGTATTAAAATCAAGAATCAGACTGTAGATAGCGTACAACTTAACGAAGCATGTTCCTCTGGTTGTGGTTCTTTTATAGAAACGTTTGCTAAATCATTAAATTACAACGTACAGGATTTTGCTCAGGCTGCTCTTTTTGCAAAGCATCCAATTGACCTTGGTACCCGTTGTACTGTATTCATGAACTCGAAAGTAAAGCAAGCACAAAAGGAAGGTGCAGATGTATCTGATATTTCTGCTGGCTTAGCTTATTCCGTTATTAAAAATGCATTATTTAAGGTTATTAAAGTATCCGATGCCTCTGAACTAGGTGAAAATATAGTAGTACAAGGTGGTACTTTCTATAATGATGCTGTTCTTAGAAGTTTTGAAAAAATAGCTAACTGCAAAGTAACCCGTCCTGACATAGCTGGTATTATGGGTGCTTTTGGTGCTGCTTTAATCGCTAGAGAACGCTTTGAGGACGGATATGAAACCTCAATGCTATCATATGAAAAAATATGTGACTTACAATTTGAAACACGTATGGCTAAATGTCAAGGTTGTACAAATAATTGCCGTTTAACGATTAATAAATTTACAGGCGGTCGTCAATTCATCTCTGGCAATCGCTGTGAACGTGGTATTGGTGGTCAGAAAAATGCCAACAATGTACCAAACCTATACGAATACAAATTACAACGTTTTTTCTCTTATGAATCATTAGAGGCGGATCAAGCACCTAGAGGTGTGGTTGGTATTCCAAGAGTTTTAAATATGTACGAAAATTATCCTTTCTGGCATACTTTTTTTACCCAATTAGGATATCGCGTTGTAGTATCACCTGATTCTAATCGTAAGATTTATGAACTAGGCATTGAATCCATCCCTAGCGAATCAGAATGTTATCCTGCCAAACTGGCTCATGGGCATGTAACTTGGTTGATTAAGCAAGACATTCCTTTTATCTTTTATCCAGCTTTATTTTATGAGCGTAATGAATTTGAGGATGCCAATAACCACTACAACTGTCCTATTGTTACTTCTTACTCAGAAAATATTAAGAATAATATTGATGAAATTAGTAATGGAGAGGTACATTTCCGCAACCCATTTATGTCCTTCCGTGATGAAAAAACTGTATCAGATGCATTAATTAAAGAATTCTCTGATATACCTGCTTCTGATATTATAGTTGCTGTCTCAAAGGGTTGGGCTGAAATGAATCAAGCTCATATAGATATTCAGAAAAAAGGCGAAGAAGTCATAGAGTATTTAAAAGAAACTGGAAAACGAGGAATCGTACTTGCAGGACGTCCTTATCATGTGGATCCTGAAATCAATCATGGTATTCCTGAATTAATAACCTCTTATGATATGGCTGTATTAACAGAAGATTCCATCTCACATTTAGTACAACCGGAACGTCCATTAATTGTTTCTGATCAGTGGATGTATCATTCCAGATTGTACTCAGCCGCAAGTTATGTTAGAAATGTTGATAACCTTGACTTAATTCAACTAAACTCATTTGGCTGTGGACTAGATGCTGTAACTACAGATCAAGTATGTGATATTCTCTCTGGTTCAGATAAGATTTATACTTGTCTTAAAATTGATGAGGTTAATAATTTAGGTGCTGCAAGAATTAGAATTCGTTCACTTTTATCTGCAATTAGTGTAAGAGAAAAATTAAATACCAAAAGAAACATACAATCTACTGCTATCAAAAAAGTTCCATTTACAGAGAAAATGCGTGAAGATTATACCATTCTTTGCCCCCAGATGTCGCCTATTCATTTTGAGATTCTGGAGCCTGCATTTAATGCATGTGGTTATAATTTTGTAGTATTAGATAATGACAATAAACATTCCGTTGATGTTGGTCTGAAATATGTAAATAACGATGCCTGCTACCCATCTCTATTAGTAGTGGGACAATTAATGGAAGCACTATTATCTGGTAAATATGACTTGAATAAGACTGCTATTATCATGTCTCAAACAGGTGGTGGATGTCGTGCGACTAACTATATTGGTTTTATAAGGAGAGCTTTGGAGAAAGCAAATATGGAACAAATTCCTGTTATCTCTCTAAACTTAGGTGGTATTGAAAGCAATCCTGGCTTCAAAATCAATGCAGACTTATTATTAAGAGCTGCTGTGGCAGCACAATTTGGCGATTTATTTATGAATTGTGTCTATCGTATGAGACCTTACGAAGCCACTCCTGGAAGTGTGGATGCACTACATCAAAAATGGCTGTTAAAAGTACAAAAATTTGTTTCCGCTAAACACATTAATCTCTTTAAGTTTGCTTCTATGTGCAAAGCAATTATTCGAGATTTTGACCAAATACCTATATTAGATATTCGCAAGCCTAGAGTTGGTATTGTTGGTGAGATTCTAGTTAAGTTCTCTCCTGCAGGCAATAACTATCTTGTTCAATTATTAGAATCCGAAGGTGCAGAGGCTGTTGTTCCTAGTTTGATTGATTTTATGCTTTATTGTTTCTATAATCAAATTTATAAAGCGGAACACCTTGGTACCAGCAAGAAAGCAGCAAGAGTTTCTTCTTTAGGAATATGGGCAATTGAACACTTGCTTCGCGGACCATCCTCAAAGGAATTAAAAAAGAGCAAGCACTTTTCAGCACCTACTCCAATTAGGGAGATTGTAAAATATGCAGAACCTATTGTATCACCCGGTAATCAAACTGGTGAAGGATGGTTTTTAACTGGTGAAATGGTAGAGCTTATTCATGATGGCGTACCTAATATTGTATGTGCACAGCCCTTTGGTTGTCTTCCTAACCATGTAGTTGGTAAAGGTGTCATTAAATCATTAAGAAAACATCACCCAAACTCTAACGTGGTGGCTATTGATTATGATCCTGGTGCTAGTGAAGTAAATCAGCTAAATCGTATTAAATTAATGCTTTCTACTGCACAGAAGAATTTAGATGCAGTTTAATACACAAAAACGTGGCTTAGTAGCCACGTTTTTTCACTTAATTATTTATCAAATCTAACTTTAATATAAGCCATTATTTCATCCACACACCTATCAAATCCAAGCTTTGAGCTATCAAGACAAAGATCATAATTCCTTGCATCTGTCCATTCACGCCCTGTATGATATTTATAATATTCGCCTCTATATTTATCAGTATTAGTTACAAACTTTTCTAAATCTCTAGTGCTCATACTATGTTTCTTAGCCGCTTGCTCCATACAAAAGTCCTTAGGCGCATGTATAAACACACTTAACACATGGTCATAATCCTGTAGCACAAAGTCTGCACATCTACCAATAATAACGCAAGATTCTTCTTCTGCCAATTGTTTAATAATCTTAGCTTGATAATTAAACAGATTATCATTAGAAGTAAAATCATCACTCTCAGGAGGTATCAATTCTCCACGATAAACGTTTCTAGCAATACGAAACAATCTAGATTGTCTCGTACTTTCATCTGCATTCACAAACAAAGCTTCATTAATACCACTATCATCACTTGCTAATTTTAACAATTCCCTGCTGTAATAATTAATACCCATTTTATTAGCAAGCATTTCCCCAATGGTACGTCCCCCACTGCCATACTGGCGGGCAATCGTTATAACTATTTTATCCATACTGCTACCTCCCAATCATTATTTGCTTAGAATTATTCTCCTAAATATGCCTTTTTAATAGACTCATCTTCCAACAGTTCCTTAGCATTTCCTTCTAATACTACATTCCCTGTTTCTAATACATATGCTCTATTTGCAATAGAAAGTGCTTTTTTAGCATTTTGCTCTACTAAAAGAACTGTAGTTCCTGCCTTACTTAGCTCTTGTATAATATCAAAGATTTCATTTACAAAAATCGGAGAAAGCCCCATAGAAGGTTCATCCATTAATATAATCTGAGGCTGAGACATAAGTGCTCTTCCCATAGCCAGCATTTGTTGTTCTCCCCCACTAAGGGTTCCTGCCAATTGCTTTTGTCTCTCTTTTAGTCTTGGAAAACGCTGAAATACGCTTTCTAATGTTTCCTCTATCTCATTCTTGTCGCTTCTAGTAAATGCACCAAGCCTAAGATTTTGCATTACTGATAATTGAGCAAATACTCTTCTTCCCTCTGGTACATGGGCCATTCCCATAGATACTGTTTTATGTCCAGGTATTTTCGTAATATTTGTTCCTTTAAAAGTAACACTTCCTGCTTTGGGATTTAATATTCCTGATACAGTATGCAAGATAGTAGTTTTTCCGGCTCCGTTTGCACCGATTAATGCAACTACCTCTCCCTCATTTACATGAAAGGATACCCCTTTAATAGCTTGTATCATACCATAATATACTTGTAAATCATTTATTTCTAACATTG
>CAZKGP010000216.1:0-4672 GCA_964552225.1 uncultured Acetatifactor sp. | reverse complement strand
TATGTAAGCCTAATATGCCTTTTGACAATACGTTGGTCAATACATATCAAAAAATGATTCTAAAGTTTGGTGAATCAGAAGGGATTATACCAGCCAAAGAAGGTCCAAAGGTGGTTTTCTTCATTGGTCCAACTGGAGTTGGAAAAACCACAACTATTGCAAAGATTGCCAGTAATTTTGCATTAGAAGAAAAGAAAAAAATAGTACTTCTTACAGCAGACACTTATAGAATTGCTGCAGCTGAGCAATTAAGGACATATGCAAATATTTTGGAGGTTCCATTTCGAGTTGTTTATTCAGAACAAGATATGCAGACTGCTGTTAGTGATTTTTCACAATATGATTATATTTTCGTGGATACAGCAGGTCATTCTCATAAAAATGAAGAGCAAATAAGTCAGGTAATTGATTTAATACACTCTGTAGATGACACAACCGAAAAACAAGTATTTTTAGTAGTAAGTGCAAATACAAAATATAGTGACTTAATAAGAATAGCTAATAGCTATAATGCTCTAGAGGAATACAAGTTGATTTTTACTAAACTAGATGAGACGACAACATTAGGGAATTTATATAATTTAAAGTTACATACAAATGCACCCATTGCCTATATAACATTAGGACAGAACGTTCCGGATGATATAGAACCTTTTAATCCTCAAAAAACAGTAAAACAATTACTCGGGGGAAGGAATTGAGCTTTTGTAGCATACAGTATATAAGGAGGATAGTATGGATCAGGCAGAGCGGTTGAGGATAATAAAAGCAAATCAACAAGCCAGACCACTTGCGCGAGTAATAACTGTAACTAGCGGTAAAGGAGGTGTTGGCAAAACTAATACAGCAATTAATTTAGCGATTCAGTTTCGAAAAATGGGCCAAAGAGTTATTATTTTAGACGCAGATTTCGGACTTGCAAATATTGAAATTATGTTCGGTGCAGTTCCCAAATATAACATGCGTGACTTGATATATCAAGGTAAAAATATTAATGAGATTATTACATGGGGGCCAATGGAAGTAGGATTTATTTCTGGCGGTTCAGGAATTGCAGAAATGGCGAATTTGAATAGGGATGAATTAACGTACATTATTCAAAACCTTGCTGAATTGGATGCTATTGCTGATATCATTATTATTGATACTGGTGCAGGTATTTCAGATTCGGTATTATCGTTTCTTGTTGCAAGTGGTGAAATATTGTTATTAACCACACCAGAACCAACCTCCATAACTGATTCATATTCATTGCTTAAGTCATTGTATAGACATCCACAGTACGACGGTGAAATGTCTAAAGTAAAAATGATTGCTAATCGAGTGAATCGGGAGCATGAAGGAGAAGTCCTTTTTGGTAAATTAAATGCAGTAGTAACAAGGTATTTAAAAATACCAATTTCATACTTAGGCTGTGTTCCACAAGATAATTTGGTAAGTCAGGCGGTAATGCAACAGATACCTGTATCCATACAAAATACGAATGCAAAAGCAAGCTTGGCATATCAGAAAATTGCAACAAGATTGATGGAAAAAGAGGAAAGTGAAGAACAACCAAAAAGAGGTATGGTTGCCTTTTTTACAAAAATAATTTCAAAACCAAAAAATGGGGTAAGGTGAGAAAATGTTATCAAAATTTATAGTACCTGGAGAGCGAATTGAATTACAAGTATTGGAAAGTTATCAAGACTATGTGGTGGATGATAGTAAGAATTTAATTAGTCAATTGAGCGCAATAGTATCAGATGATACTATTGAAATTGCAATGCCATTGGATAAATCTACGTTAGTTATTGTGCCCATTGATTGCCCACTTAATATTGTTTTCTTTACTCAGATGGGACTTTATAGTTGCGAAGGTAGAGTAATTGATCGCTATAAGAATAACAATGTATTCCTTCTTGTGGTAGAGTTAACAAGTAATCTTAGTAAATATCAAAGAAGAGAATTTTATAGATTCAGTTGTGCATTGGAAATGTGTACGAGACCATTAGAAAAAGTTGAAATTAACGCGGTAGAAAGAAAGGCTCCTGTAATTATTACAGAGGATTTACCATTGAAACATAGTATCATTATTGATATTAGTGGAGGTGGTTTGAGATTTGTATGTAGCCAAAAATATGATGTGGGAAATCTACTGTATTGTTCTTATTATCTGACTCTAAAAGGAGAACGTAAAAAATACGATATAGTAGGAAAGGTTTTAAGTGCAAAAGAAGTAGAAAATCGTGATAAAACCTATGAACATAGAGTGCAGTATCAGAATATAGATTCATATACAAGAGAAGAAATTATTAAATTTATTTTTGAAGAAGACAGAAAAAACAGACAAAAAGATTGGATATAAAGATAGGAGCAAGACATGTCAGTAAAAAACATTTTACTTGTAGATGACTCTGCACTCATGAGAAGAGTATTGTGTGATATAATCAATAGTGATAAAAGGTTTCGAGTAGCTGATATAGCGCCAAACGGAATGATAGCGCTAGAATTGCTCAAGCAGAAAGAGTATGATGCAGTAGTTCTTGATGTGAATATGCCGGTGATGAATGGCATTGAACTTTTAGAAGCATTAAGAAAACATAAAATTTCAGCAAGAGTTATGATGGCAAGTTCCGACAATAAAGAAAGTACTAAAAATAGTTTTGATGCGTTAGAATTAGGTGCTTTAGATTTTATTTTAAAGCCCAATAATGCTGCTTTATGTCGTGACTCTACTTTCGTACATGAGTTACTTCGTGTTTTAAATGTTGTTGCAAATACCGATATGCCAGTTTTTCAATCCAAAAAGAAAATATTGGAGTCAAGGAATTTAGTTCGTGAAAAGGCAGGAGCAATTAGCCAACATGCAAAGCATGTGGAAGGCAGTAAGGTTATAGCACTTGCTTGTTCAACGGGTGGACCGAAGGCATTACAGTCCGTTATTCCAGAACTACCAGCAACACTAAATGCACCAGTATTAGTAGTGCAGCATATGCCAGTTGGATTTACGGCAGCACTTGCGGAACGATTAAATTCCTTAAGTGCACTAAAGGTAAAAGAAGCTGAACATGGAGAAGAACTTAAAAAAGGCGTAGTGTACCTAGCAATGGGAGGTAAGCATATGAATATTAAAACCTCTACAGCAGGAAAGCATACTATTTTGTATTCAGATGAGCCGAATAGAGAAGGTGTTAAACCCTGTGCCAATTATATGTATGAATCACTTTCTGCTAGTCAATATGATGAAATTATATGTATCGTAATGACTGGAATGGGTGCTGATGCAACTGCCGGAATCAAGAACCTTAAAAACAACAAAAAGGTGCAAGTAATTGTCCAAAACATGGAAACATGTACTGTATATGGTATGCCAAAATCCATAGTTGCTAATGGATTAGCAGATCAGGAAGTATCTTTGGATAATATTGCACGAGAAATTATTTTAAACGTGGGGGTAATGTGAAATGGATGTTAGCCAATATCTTGAAATATTTTTAGATGAAACAAAAGAGCATTTGCAAACATTGAATACTCAAATTTTGGAGTTAGAGCAGAATCCAGAAGATATGGACACAATTAATGAAATATTCCGTGCGGCTCATTCCTTAAAAGGTATGGCAGGTACAATGGGATATAAGAGAATGCAGTTATTGACACATAATATGGAAAATTTATTTTCCGATGTGCGTACTGGAGAAATTATCATTACTCCGTCTATGATTGATGTTATTTTTAAATGTATCGATGCTTTAGAGGAATATACAAATAATATTCAAGAATCAGCAGATGAAGGAACAAACGATAACATCAATATTATAAATATGTTACAAGACATATTAGATAATAGCCATGATAAAGAAAAAAGTAAAGAAAAAGAAGTTAAGAAAACTACTGCTAAAAAGAGCCCAGTTAATGCGAAACAAGACTGGCTTGAGATACCTATTGATGAATCATTGCTTTTTGCTATGCAACGTTCAGTGACTTTAGGTAATAAACTTTATGGATTAACTGTCACCTTATCCGAACAATGTCTTTTAAAGGCAGCAAGAGCTTTTCTAGTATTTAAAGCAGTTGAGGAATTTGGTGAGGTGATAGCATCAAATCCATTAGTACAGGATATTGAGGATGAACGTTTTGATACTTCATTTTCTATTATTGTTGTATCAGATTATTCTCTAGATGAGATCATTGCAAGTGCAACTAGCGTATCGGAAATTGCGAATGTAATAGGAGATGATATTATCGTTGAAAATTTGAAAACTAATACTGACAAAATGACATCAATGTCAATAGATGATCAAAATGGCTCTATTGCTAATGATGAATCGGTGAACCAAAATGATACAGAATTAACACCTGCAAATGTACAAAAAGCTGGAAATCCAGGTGCTAAAAATGAAACTAATACAAGAAAGGTAACCATATCAAAACCTCTAGTTAATCGTACAGTAAGAGTTGATATTGAAAAATTAGATGTTTTAATGAACCTTGTAAGTGAGCTTATTATTGCAAAGAACTCATTGGTATCAGTTGCCGAACAAGAGCGTAGTGATAATAACGGTTTTAATGAGCAAATTGAATATTTGGAAAGCGTTACAACTAATTTACATGAATCAGTAATGAAAGTTCGAATGGTTCCAATTGAAAGCGTTGTAAATAAATTCCCTCGTATGATTCGTGATTTATCTAA
>CAZKGP010000215.1:0-4686 GCA_964552225.1 uncultured Acetatifactor sp. | reverse complement strand
TATTACTTAATAGTCAAAAACCTTATTCTGATGAAGCTAAAAAAATAGCAGAAGATATAGCAGAAAAATATAGTGTAACAGTTCTTCCTGTTAATTGTGAGCAATTAAAAAAAGAAGATATTAATAATATTTTGGAAAATGTATTATATGAATTCCCAATCTCCGTAATGGAATTTTATATGCCCAAATGGGTGGAAATGTTGCCCAAAGACAATCATATGAAACAGGAAATGATAGAATGTATTAGAGATGTGATGAAGGAATACGACACTGTAAGAGACGTAATTAATGCACCAATACAAATTAATAATGATTTTATTACAAGAACAAAGATGGATTCTATTAATATGTCAGATGGTACCATTAAGATATTGTTAAATGTAGATGAATCATATTATTATGATATGCTGTCTGAAATGATAGGAGAATCTATTACCGATGAATATCAACTAATGAATAAATTAAGAGAGTTTGCAACTATGAAAAATGAGTATACTAAGGTTCAAGATGCTGTCAATATGGTACGAATGAAGGGATATGGAGTGGTAACACCTGAAAAGACTGAAATCACTTTAAATAAGCCAGAATTAATTAAACATGGTAATAAATTTGGTGTGAAAATTAAGGCAGTAAGTCCTTCAATTCATTTAATTCGTGCCAATATAGAAACAGAAATTGCTCCTATTGTTGGAACGGAACAACAAGCAGATGATTTGATTCAATACATCAATGATGAAGATGCTTCCCAAGATGGGATTTGGGAAACCAATATTTTTGGTAAAACAGTAGAGCAATTAGTAAATGATGGAATTACCGCGAAAGTAGCCTCTATCGGAGAAGACAGTCAATTAAAACTTCAGGATACTATGCAAAAAATTGTAAATGATAGTAATGGTGGAATGGTTTGTATTATTATCTAATTAAAATATTTAGAATATTATTTAGAAAAACGTCACTTTTTCAAGTGGCGCTTTTCATTGCTTTTTATAGGCACCCCTAGTATAATTATTTATATTATTGGAAGGTTGAATAAAAATGCGAATTCAACTATTGATAGTATGCGCGTCGCAGCGTATAGATTGGAAATATATATGAACAAAACATACGAAAAGCTTATAAATTGTTATAATTGCGTAAAGGAGAAGGTTTCTTTTCAACCGAAAGTGGCTATTGTACTAGGCTCAGGATTAGGCGATTATGCGAAAAATATTAAAATTGAACAAGAACTTCCATATTCAGAAATAGAAGGATTTCCTGTATCAACAGTAAAGGGTCATGACGGAAGATTTCTCTTTGGATATATTGATGATGTACCTGTGGTTTGTATGAAAGGAAGAGTACACTATTATGAAGGATATGATATTACAGATGTAGTAATGCCTACTCGATTAATGAAATTAATGGGAGCAGAGATTTTATTTTTAACAAATGCTTCAGGTGGAGTAAATACTTCTTTCCACGCAGGCGATTTAATGTTGATTCGAGATCATATTGCTTGTTTTGCGCCTAATCCATTAATTGGTAACAACATAGAAGAGTTGGGAACTCGTTTTCCGGATATGAGCACAGTATATGATGCTGAATTGCAAGAAGTTATCCGAAATACTGCAAAAGAAAATAATGTGTTCTTGCAGGAAGGTGTTTATGCACAACTCACAGGTCCCTCTTTTGAGTCGCCTGCAGAGATTCGTATGCTCCGCACCTTAGGATGTGATGCGGTGGGAATGAGTACTGCAATTGAAGCAATTACAGCGAACCATATGGGGATGCGTATTTGTGGTGTATCTTGCATTAGCAATTTAGCTGCAGGTATGACATCCAATCCATTGACACACGAAGAAGTTCAGGAAGCGGCAGATATGGCAGCTCCAAACTTTGAAAAATTAGTGACTCAGTCAGTCAAAGGATTCAAGGCTTATTTAAACTAATTGAGAAATACATTTTCATCAAAATATGGAGGTAAAGTATGACAGACAAAGAATTGGCTCAATATGCATTAGATGCAAGGTCAAAAGCATATGCTCCTTACTCCCATTATCAAGTGGGAGCCGCACTATTAACGTCGGATGGTCAAGTCTATACAGGCTGTAATATTGAAAATGCATCTTTTGGTGCTACAAATTGTGCTGAAAGAACTGCTTTTTTTAAAGCAATTAGTGATGGAGTACGTGGTTTTAGCGGAATTGCTATTGTAGGTGGATTAGAGAATCAGGAAATCACATCATTCGCGTTTCCATGTGGAATTTGCAGACAAGTAATGCAAGAATTTTGTAGTTCAGATTTTAGGATTTTGATGGTGAAAAGTATAGATGAGATTCAGGTGAATACATTAGGTGAACTATTGCCATTTGGATTTGGACAAGGAGAAATGGTATGAAAATAAGGCTGTATAATGCAAGAATCCTAACCATGGAAGAAAATAGAGATGTATTCAATGGTGAAATTGGTGTAATAGGTGGGAGAATTGCTTATGTTTTAGATAATTCAGTAAAGAATGAGCAAGTCCAAAACGAACAGACCGCATGGGATTTAGAGCTTGATTGCGAAGGTAATTTATTGATGCCTGGATTTAAAAATGCCCATACTCATTCAGGAATGACTTTTTTGCGTTCTTATGCTGACGATTTACCTTTACAAGAATGGCTCAGTGAACAAGTATTTCCTATGGAAGCTAAATTAACAGATAAAGATATCTATGAATTAACTAGATTGGCTGTGCTAGAATATTTAACTTCTGGCATTACATCTATTTTTGATATGTATCTAGCTCCTGATATGGTGGCAAAAGCTTGTCAAGACACAGGAATGCGGTGTACATTAGTGAGTGGATTAAATAATTTTAGTTCATCCATTGAACAAGTGGAGGCAGAATACTTAAAATGGAATGAAAAGGATTCCTTGATAAACTATCAGCTGGGATTTCATGCGGAATATACTTGCTCCAAGGAGCTACTGCTTGAGGTAGCAAAGCTTGCCCATAAATATAAAGCACCTATTTATGCTCATTTGGCTGAAACAGCAAGAGAAGTAGAACAGTGTATTAAAGACAATGGAATGACACCAGCAGTCTATTTAGATTCTCTTGGTATTTTTGATTATGGTGGTGGAGGTTATCATTGTGTTCATATGACTGAGGAAGATATGGAAATTTTCCAGAAGAATCATATGTTTGTGATTACCAACCCTGGCTCCAATACAAAACTTGCCAGTGGCATTGCTCCCTTATCTACTTATTTAGAAAAAGGAATTCCGATTGCAATCGGAACAGATGGACCTGCTAGCAATAACTGTCTTGATATGTTTCGTGAAATGTTTCTAGTAACTGGACTTAGTAAGCTTAGGAATGATGATGCCTCCAGTATGGATGCAATGGAAGTTTTAAAAATGGCTACTGTAAATGGTGCACACGCGCTAGGGATTCATGACGCCGATATTTTGGCAAAGGGTAAGCTTGCAGATATTATAATGCTAGATATGAATCAGCCCAATATGCAGCCAATTCATAATATTCCTAAAAACATTGTATACAGCGGTAGCAAGTTAAATGTATGTATGACTATGATACAAGGGAATATATTATACCTAAATGGCAAGTTTTATGTAGGTGAAAGCCCTCAAAATATTTATAATAAATGTCAGAACATTGTAAAACAAATGATTGGTTAGGAATAGGAGACTAGATGGAAAATGTAATATTTTTTGCAGCAATGGCATTTTTTGTACTATTTATTATAGTTCAGGGGATGCGGGACTATCATAAAGCAAAGAAGAGATTTATTAATAAGCTATATAATGAATATGGGGTACCACCACAAAAAGAATATAAACTAGAACGCTTTGTTAGGATTGCCAGTTTTCACAAGCATCATCCTAAGCCAGATCAATTAGATGATATTACTTGGAATGACTTGAATATGGATGAAATATTTAAACGAATGAATTATGCTTATTCAGCAGCAGGTGAGGAGTATCTATATCATACCCTACGTTCACCTCAAAAATCAGAAAAAGAGTTAAATCATTTAGAAGATATTATTCAATATTTTATAAAAGAGGAAGATGATAGGGTTAAAGTACAGTTTTTTATGTATGAACTGGGACATGTTGATAACTATTCTTTATTTGATTATTTAGAATATTTAGATACACTAGGAAAACGTACCAACACTAAGCACATTATTACAAACTGCTTATTTTTTATTATGCTTGCTTTTTGTTTTATAAATACTACTATTGGAGTGCTTGGTGCTGCATGTATACTGATTTATAATATGACTGTTTATTTTAAAGAAAAGAAAGAAATTGAACCTTATATTACAAGCTTTATATATATTACTAGAGTATTGGAGCTTAGTGATAAATTAGTGAAAATGCCAATTAATGCTTGTGAAGAAGAATGGAATACACTTCGCAAACATAGAAAAGTATTTAATCAAATGGTAAGAGGCTCTTTTTGGGTATTGTCTAGTACGAACATGAACTCTGGAGGTAATCCTTTAGATATTTTAATAGATTATTTAAGAATGGCATTTCATATTGATTTGATAAAGTTTAATAAAATGTTGTCTACATTGTTCAAACACATTGATGATATAGATGTCTTAATTAGTACAGTGGGATATGTGGAAATGGCTATTTGTATTGGTGAATATAGAACCTCTTTGCAGGGAGAGTGGAGCATTCCAC
>CAZKGP010000214.1:0-4694 GCA_964552225.1 uncultured Acetatifactor sp. | reverse complement strand
ACAATATAATATTGCAAATTCTCACCAAAAAACAGAATAAACTCTTTAAAGAAAATTCCGCCATAAGCATGTTGCATTTCCTCTATATGGTATTCACCACTTTCTTCCCCATCACATGAAATAAGGTAGTGAATGGTAACTCTTGCATTGGAATGTGACCGAAATTCAACAATTGTCTTATCAACGAGAGGTAAAATTTCTGTTTCAAAACCAGCTAAGTCACGGAAAAAATTCAAATGAACACCTTCATGCATCATTTCTTTTAACATACTTTGAATGGTGGCAGAATTATATTCTGTAATTTCCTCATTATTCTCTGAATAATACTTTAAAAAGGCAAGCTTACAAATCTTTTGTATCGTAATATCACTTCTATAAAAATGATTATTTATTTCTTCAAAAATATAGCTTCCTGTAATTTTCTGTTTTACAAAATAATCATAAGAAGAATAGGCTAGAAACGCTTCTATTATTTCGTTTTTGCCTCCTTGCTTGACATACGAACGAAACACTTCAATCTTTTCAGCAATGTATGCCCCTGAGTAAAGCATTTGAACTAATATTCTCTCACAGATTTCATAAACATTTAATTCAAAGGAGCTGGCTGCTTTCCAAACATTTCTCATGTCTTTTATCAAGCCATTAAAATGTCTAATTAAGTATTCAAGAATATCACTGTCATATTTATTTTTACTAAAAATATGATAAGCTATTCCGATTAACATTGGATTGGCAAAGTAATCGTTATCTCTTATAGACTGACTGCACAAACGCACCAACGTATTGGTATCTGCTTCCAACAAATTATACTGCAGCACCCATTCATAAGCCACCTGCGTCTTCCCTCGAAGCACCATAATGCGAAGAATTTGAGCCCTATCCTTTTGACTGAATTCATCTGGATTTAGATGCTCCAAAAAGCCATCAAGCCTAAGCATATCGTCACTGTCATACAAATAATGTAATAGCTTAAATACTATCTCACTCCTAATTTTCATATCCACAAAAGGAGAGTGAGATAGCTTCATACAACGCTGTACATTGTCTTGCAAAAAATCGTAATTCTCACGATTTCGCTCCCACAAATACATATCAAATGCCAAATCATCTATTGTAAATGAATTTATTTTTCTTATATATTTCTCACAAAATAATAGTTTTTCTTTCTTATATGATACATTTTTAGTATAACGATTTCCCTCAATATCTTCAAAAATAAAGGTATGTTCATTCCCATACAAGGGAATCCACATCCGTTTATTGACAACATTATACTCCTGCTCTAATTTATTATATTGTTGATACACAATAATTTTACGAATATTATCCGTCTCTATTTCAATAGAGTAAGCACATATCATTCTTGATAATGCTGGTGCAGTTTCTGCTGTAATCATATCAGCGGTTAATAATTCATTATACAAATACGCCAAATGTTTATTAACATGTTCCTTTTGAATCTGTTCCACAACAAAGCGTTCAATACGGCCTAAATAAGTACCATATAATTCACCTAAAGATTTCTTGTTGAGCAAAACATAGCTATACAAAAAAGCACTGTGCTGGTAATCTAAATTGTTCTGATATGAAAAATACATCAAAACATTCTTAGGTAATTTATGATCAACCTCTAAGTCAATAGACATCATGTAGTATTCATAAAGTTGGGTAATTCGAAGTTCATTTTCTACTCCTAATTTATACCAATTGAAAAATTCTTTCCCTACCTTATTCCCCTTAATGAGAATCGTACAAATTTCTTGTACAATACGTACATCTGCATTTTGATTATAGCAATGTACCAAGATATCCATAAGCATAGGGGAGTATTCTTTCGCCTTGCTTGAAAGATATAACAATTGTTCCACAATTTCTGCTGATAACATATTTTGCTTCGCACCAAAATACAAGATACGCAGTTCAAAGGGCGTCAACTTACGAAGCATTGCAGGATTATGTATCATCATATACAATACTTCAATGTAAATAATAGGGCTTGAACAATTTCGAGCACATACCATTTCTAAAAATTTCCATCTGCTGGAAGCATTTTTGTCATATTCCTTTGACAAATAAAGCAAAAGCCATGCAATTTGCCAGCAATTGCGATTCTTGCGATACAGCATATCCACTTCATTGGTTACCCTCTCAATATACTCAGGCCTCTTGCTAACTAGAGTCGTTAAATACAGGTAATACGCCCAATATGCAGGATATTTATCTTTGTCATTCTCTAGCAGACTAGCCGAATGACTAAAAAGCCATTGAGCTTCATTATAACGCTCTTGGGTTATTAATAATTGCCCTTGAAACAATCTAATTGGAACATCACTAGGATTCTGTTCCACTAACCTTGTTACAAGCTTACTAGATTCCTTTAGCCATACGGAAGAAGTAATCCTTTTAAGGCGAAAATCCTGATAATATTTCATAAGCTGAACCATGACTTTTTTACGCTCACGACGGTTTCTTGCTTGTATATTATATCCATCACCAACAGCAACAGTAACCGGTATTTGTATTGAGGTATAGAAATTAGATAATGTAACCTGTCCAAAATTTTTACCAGCATGTAGCATGTTACTATCTATGTATATAGGCAGACTACAGTAATTACCCAAAAAAGCATCGTCTGTTAAAGTCTCCTTTTCAGTGTAGAGAAAATCTCCATCTGTTTTGATGGAAAGCTTTGTATATCCCCATCCGTTCCGAACAATATTCAGAATATACTCTACCACATCCGAAGGGTTGTCTATAAAAATCTCTGATTCTTCAGAAATATATTCCACCTTTTGCTTCTTCTTAATCTCCATTAAGAACTCTTCTACATTCTGTTCATTACCCAGATATTTTGAGAGTCCACGATAACAGTCATAATACTGTACCTCATTATCACTAAAAACACGATGAAATTCTGAAGAATAAAAAAGAGCTACAGCCTCTGACCAATTTGTCTTAGCCAGATTAGCAAAATGGAATAAATTCTTAATGTTGCCAATGGATGAACTAAGCGTATACTGCTCTGCCGTAACCAAAAAAGGAATATAATACTCCCCATGATTGCTTACAATATTAAATTCTCCCTTTACAACATCTCCTTCTTCCATGTTTTCACCATGAAAACGGTAAGAAATATCTTCTATTGTTCCAGAAAATTTAGGGGTTAAACATTCCATTCTCAAATCGGAAGTTGTTACATAACCATTCGTCAAACTTCCTGGCACAGACTCTATTCTAAAAGAGCCCTCGCAAACATCTCCTGGTAAAAGAGAGAGTTCTATTTTACTGCAGGAAAAGTCCAATGTACCATATTCATAATCAAAGTTTCCATCTAATATAGGTTGAATCACCTGCTGTATTGTTCTCACCTGCCTATTCTTTCCGCGCTTTTATTATTATATCAAATAATATGGCTATGAGCAAATAAATTCAAAAACAAAAAAGGTTTTAAAAGCATATAAAAATGATTGCTTTTAAAACCTTTTAGAATATCAATTTAATTAACAATAATGGCTTTTATTCTAAATTTAATTTCTTAGTAACTATATAATTACTTACAAAGTATAAGACAATTGCTGCTATTAAAGTAACAATGGCAGAAACCCAAGTAGAAGCGCCAATACCTATACTATTAATATCATTTTCCATTATTTGAGCCGTTTCTCTCATAGATATAGGAAAAGAAATAACTCCTCGTATGATTGATAAGACAATACTAATAACAATATAAGAAACAATAGACATTAATACCTTATGTTTTTGAGATAATTGGCCAATGGTAATAGAACCAAACAAAATGGCTATAGAAGATATAACCGAAATAGGAGTAATTAGGAGAAGTATTCCAATTTCACTGCCTATTCTACTTCCAAATATTTCTTTCATTATTTCTCCAAACTCTACTCGATTTTCCATTATTATGGTCCATAAGCTGGCTTCTCCATAACCCAAATTTATGCTATTCATTAGCATATATACCCACCCTAAGACAGATATCACTATAGCAATATTAACAATAAGATACCATATCCCATTTATAATGATTTTACTAACAAAAATTTGATGGGAATTTACTGGTAAGGTATGGGTTAAATATCCCTGTTCTGTATACATAGTACGATAAAAATGTACTCCACTATAGATAAAAAACGCCCAAATAATACCTATTAGCATAATAAAATATGTGATTAACATGATAATAGCTAATGCATCCAAAGGAGTCATTCTAGTTACACTGCCAACATTAGTCCACATAGGTGCTTTTAATGAAAGTATGTTCAATAATGTTACCACCAAAACAACCAACAATAACCCGCCGTATACTTTATAAGTAGATTTAAATTCATGTTTAAATAATTTACCTAACATGCAAACACCTCCCTGAAATAAGCATCTACGGATTTGCCTTGTTCTTCTCTAATATTATCAACTGATGTATATAGAGCCAATTGACCATAACGTAAAAAGATTACTTCATCCAAAACACTTTCTATATCACCAATTAAATGGGTAGACAATAACACTGTGGCATTAGGATTATAATTATTAATAATAGTTTTTAAAATATAATCTCTTGCCGCCGGATCCACTCCCGCAATCGGCTCATCTAAGATATATAAATCAGCATTGCGGCTCATAACAAGAATCAATTGAACCTTTTCTTTATTTCCTTTAGAAAGTGTCTTCATCTTAAC
>CAZKGP010000213.1:0-4694 GCA_964552225.1 uncultured Acetatifactor sp. | reverse complement strand
AAGATGGTTTATAATAAACAGTTGAAGAGGGAGATACCGGAGGGGTGGGAGGTGAAGACCATCGAAGATTATTGCCCGTCTACAGGTGGCTTTGCTTTCAAATCCTCATGGTGGACAGACTATGGGGTTAAAGTTGTAAAAATTAAAAACATACAAGAAGACAATACTATTGATATAAACGACTTGGACAAAGTTGATATATCAGATAAAAATGTTGATGAGAGGTTTATGGCTGCCCCTGGTGATGTATTGATTGCGATGACAGGAGCAACTATTGGAAAGTATGGTGTTGTTCCAATATCTGATACACCTATCTATGTAAATCAGCGTGTTGGACATTTTAAATTAGCGGATAAATCTTTATCAAAACTACCGTTCTTGATAAACTCAATGCATCAAGAGTATTTTAGAGAATCGATATTTGCCTATGCTGGCGGTGCAGCACAACCAAACATTAGTAACGAACAAATCAATAAGATACCCTTGATATATCCAAAAGACAGAGTAGTAGATGACTATAATGCTTTGCTTTTGTCATCATATGAAACGATATTGAACACACAATACGAAAACCAACAACTTGCCTCGCTTCGCGACTGGCTTTTGCCTATGCTGATGAATGGGCAGGTGATGGTGGGAGAGGAGTGAGTAAATATCAGGGGAAGGTATAACGTGCAGTTTGAGAGTTGAATAGTAAAGAATTTAAAAAGAGTGATATGAGTAGTAACGGGAAGAATCCTTTGATTTTTATAGATACTAATGTACTCCTAGATTTTTATAGAATAAGAAGCAAGGATGTTTCAATGAAGTTCTTAGAGAAAATAGAGGAAATTTCAGATTTGATTATTGTAACTGATCAGGTTGAAATGGAATTTCATAAAAACAGGCAGACTGTTTTACTAAGTACAATCAGAGAAATTAAATTTCACATTGATAAATTGAAGGTACCCGAAATCTTATCTGATTCTTCTTATGTGAAGGATATTAAAAGTCTAGAAACAACCTTAGGAAATAAATATAAAGAACTAAAGGAAGAGTTTGACAAAATATTAAGCTCTCCTTCATCACACGATGAAGTATATAAGTCCTTGCAAAAGCTGTTTGATAGTAATAACTCAATTGCTTTGAATAGAGAAAACGATAACAGAACAGATGTGGTTAAGTTAGCAAGAGAGAGATTTACACTTGGTTACCCTCCTAGAAAAAAATCCGATAACTCTATTGGAGATGCCGTTAACTGGGAGTGGATAATCAAGTGCTCACAGGAAACAAAACAAGATGTAATTATAGTTACACGTGACAATGATTATGGTTTTCATGAAAAAAATGAATCTTTTCTAAATGATTGGTTGAAGCTTGAGTTTAAAGAACGTGTTGGGGATGAACAGAAAATAGAGCTAACCAATTTGTTAGGATATGCTTTTGAGCAGGTTGAGATAGATGTTTCTCAAGATATGAAAGAAGAGGAGGATAGAATTGTTAGTTCTGTGCCTTTGTATGATGATAGATACCTTGAGCGATTTAAGAAAATGAGTGCTATGATAAGTGAAGGGGCGAAAAATATATCTTCAGAAGACCTTGCACAACAAATGAAGAAGATTACAGAGGTGATGGAGAAATACGATTTTTCAGTCTTTGAAAGATTAGCAAATCAAACTCGATCCCTATCTGATAAATTTGAAGGTCCGCTTAAGGATATGGAGGATAATGATGAGGATTGATCGGTCCCGACTTAGCATGGTAGTGCGAAAGAATGTGAGACAGTAGAACTAAAGTAATCTGACCAAAAGCTTTAAAAATATTTGTTTACCTCAAATAAGAACGTAACTATAAAAGTAAAAAAAATGAAATCAATAAAAGATCTTATATATTTTGACTATGAAAAAGCTCGTTCATTAATAAGCCAAATACAAGGAGGCCTTATAAGTGAAATCTCAAGAGCTTTTGAAGATGAAGGGGAGCATGGTGCTGAACTTGGTTTCGACCTAAAAGTCGTAAAAGGAAAAGTAGGTGGAAAGAATAGTGAAAAACATATCAAGACTGAAAAGATAGAAGTATACCACGAAATTTTAAATCAAATAGAAGCGGAACTTAGAAACAAAAAGCTATTAACAGATATCAACAATGAGTTTGAAGATTCTAACGACTCATTTGAAGATTTTGTTAAAACAACTCATACTTTTAGTTTCATAAAGGCAAATGGTTGGTCACAATTTGAGGATATCGGGAGGCTGAAGAAAATTATTTCTAACTTTAATGAAGTTCAGAGATTTATCTATTCTTCTTCATTACTGGAAAACCCTGAGTTTCAGAATTTGCAGCGGCAAATAAAAGATGCTAGAAAAGGAGTTGAACATTTGGATAGAAATCAAAAAGCAAGAGAATTAAGTCGCCTGAAAGAATTAGAAAAGCAATTCGATGATAAGCTTAAAAAGCAATCAGATATTCATCTATTTGATGATGATTATATAAACCGAATGAAAATGTTTTTAGATACATTTTCACCGAACCGTTTAAATTTTAGATTATTGCCTCTTGATGTATATAGTGACTTTCAAATATTGGCTAATCTTAAAGAGAGATATTTGATAGATAGTGACTTTGAGAGCATTATCTATACATACGGAACAAGACCCAATATTAAGCTATCTGTATTAGGGATTGTAACTTCTAGTCCACAACAAACAGATCCAAGAGTAGACCCTAATGATGAGTATCTGGGGTTTGATGACGAAGAACTAAACGAAGTTGAGAATTTTGATAAGGCACTTAGAAGTCTTTTCGATTCATTTGAGGTTTTTGAAGAATTCTTTTTTGCTCCTTCATTTCCAAAACTGGCTATTAGCCCTATTGCCATATACAGAGAAGTAAAGTATGAGGATTAAAACAATGGGATGCTAATAAATAAGTTTGTTAATTGAAGACCTAATTAATGGAGTTGAATAACACTTTGGTTATAATTGATTATGAAAACAACAGTTCACATAGACACACGAGGGCAAGAAGGAAGAGACTTTGTTGAATATCTGAGAACGCTGTCAGATATCGTTTCTTTTGAGGAGTCTGACAATAAAATATCTTCTTCATCGTATGTGCCAATAGAGGAGTTTCGTGTTGAAGCGAAGAAACGAGCTAAAGAATTTTTAAACAAGCAGATATGATTACCATTCAAGGGGTTGATCCCAACATGATAGCTAACAAATAAATATAAACCCCATAACTTCATTAGACTATGACACTGCACATTAACATAGAGGACTTACTCTCAGCACGAACAGTAGAGAGTGATCGTATTGAATATAAACTCGGCTGGAATCCGGATGCTATATATAGGAGTATCTGTGCATTTGCTAATGATTTAGAAAATATTGGTGGAGGTTATATTATAATCGGGGTTAGTGAAGATGAGAAAACTAGAACAGCAAAAAGACCTGTAGAGGGTTTATCAACAAATCAAATTGCGGATATTCAGACTAAGATGATAGGTTTTAATAATTTGCTGGAGCCGGTATATCATCCTAAACTGACAGTTGAGGAAGTGGACGATAAGCAAATTATAGTGATTTGGGTACCGGGAGGACCTAATCGACCCTATAGAGCGCCTGAACAGATAACAGCAAAGAGAAAACAGTACCATTATTACATACGCAGATATGCTAATACTGTAAAAGCAGACTCGCAGGAAGAGCGTGAATTAATAGAGTTGTCAAACAATATTCCTTTTGATGATCGAGCTAACACAGAAGCTACAGTATCGGATGTTTCTATGGTATTGGTAAAAGATTATCTGACGAAAATAAAGAGTAGGCTTGCAGAATCGGTAGGTGTTGTGCCTGATGTTGAGGTGTTGAGACAGATGGAGTTGCTGACAGGTCCTGATGAGCATGTGTATCCGCGTAATGTAGCGTTGATGATGTTTGCACAAAATCCTGAAAGATTCTTTCCTTATACTCAGGTTGAAATTGTAGAGTTTCCTAAAGGTGATGCAGGTGAGTATTTTGAACATCCACCTATTACTGGACCGATTGATGTACAGATTAAAAGAACTTTGAGTTTTTTAAAAGACAAATTGATTAAGGGGAGCGTTTTTAAATTTAAAGATGTTGAGGAGAGTAATCGGACTGCAAGTTATCCATTTCAAGCTTTTGAGGAAACCTTGGTTAACTGTTTGTATCATAGGGACTATCAATTGAGAGAGCCTGTTGAGATAAGGGTTTATCAAAACTCTGTGATTTTTATTAATCAGGGGGGACCAGATCGTTCTATTAAACTTGAGAACTTTAATAAAGGAAGGGTGCGTAGCAGGAGATATCGAAATAGGAGATTGGGTGAGTTTTTAAAAGAATTAAACCTTACAGAAGGTAGGGCTACAGGTATTCCTACAATTCTAAATTCCTTAGAAAAGAATGGTTCTCCTGCGCCAAACTTTTACTCGGATGATGATCGAACCTTTTTTGAGGTTGAGATTTTTATACATCCTTCATTTAAAAAGAAAGCGATTGTTGTGGACTTGGAGAGTGTGGAGTGGAATCTTGAGGGTGTGGATGAATTGTTGGATCAGTTGATAGATGGGGGGAGAGGTGGTGAAGCTGTGGTGAAGCCGTTTGAGTCTTTGCCGATTGATGATCAGCTTCTTACGGTGATTGGGTCTGTGGGTAGTGGTATAGCTGGTGGTGTAGCTGGTGGTGTAGCTG
>CAZKGP010000212.1:4026-4705 GCA_964552225.1 uncultured Acetatifactor sp. | reverse complement strand
TTGTTTATTAGAGCAAGCTTATGTTAAAGCAGAAGATGGCAAACAGCCAGTTGCTCAATACATTGCTCAGGTAGGTAAAGAAAATAATGCTAACTTAAGCATTAAGAGATTTGTTCGTTTTGAAACAGGCGAAGGTCTTGAGAAAAAGAACGAAGATTTTGCAGCAGAAGTTGCAGCTCAGATGGGACAGTAAATTATTTTAAATAAGAAATATAAGGACTCCCTTAAAACACTGAATTTATAGTGTTTTAAGGGAGTTTTATTTGCTAAATTATCTTATTATCATCTTCATAAATCTGTTGATTACCACTAATAGCTTGCTCCAAATATTCATCAATCCAAAGTGCTGCAGACTTAGGATTTCTTTCACATATATGATTGTAGAGAGTTTTGGTGTTAAAGCTAAGTGCTTCTACGCCATACAGCTTGCAGAATCGTATCCACAAATTAATAACTGGGTCTTTGAATGAGTAATAAATCAGCGGTAGAATACTGTTGCCGCTAACTAAAGCAAGCTCATGTTGAAAGGCAAAAGCGATATTTGCAGCCTGGGCTGGTGTGGAGGCGGCAATAAGCTGGTTCACCAGGTCTCCTAAGAGAGCTAACGATTCATTGGTGGCATTAGCAATAGCACGATTTGCTGCCATATGTTCCAATGCACGACGTACTTCTAGAATAG
>CAZKGP010000212.1:0-4016 GCA_964552225.1 uncultured Acetatifactor sp. | reverse complement strand
CCGGCGCAGGGCCATCTGCTCCAGACCCCAGCGCACCTCTAAAATAGAGCGAATCTCATCTCTTCCTAATGTGCCTCCCTGATATTCCATAATAGCAATAAGAGTGTTAAGGTTACCTTTCCTACGATAATCTGCTACACATGTGCCTTGTCGAGGACGTATTTCTATAAAGCCTTGTTTGGCTAATTCAGCAAGACCACCATTCACAACAGCACGGCTTACTTGCATCTGTCTAGCAAGTTCTCTTTCTGGAGGCAAAGGGGCACCTATAGGCATTTCGCCTGATAAAATCATGTCTTGAAGTTGCTTAACAAACATGTCCTTAAGACTAGGCGCAGAAAGTTTTGAAAATTCCATAATAAAATCCTCCTCATTTCATTGACTGACCTTGGTTATACCAAGTACCACAATCGAATTTTATCATAATGTTTCACAAGATACAACCTAACATTTTATACGGTTTAACGAAAAAGACCTTTGTCGATTGACACATAAAAACAATAGGGTTAAACTTATAACAAAGAGCTGGTATAACCAGAATACCATGAGAAGGAGGGGTTAAAGTGGACGAGGTAAAGATTCTACAAATTAAACAAAGTGTATTTGCCAGCAATGACCAACAGGCCGAGAAGTTGCGAAAGGATTTGAAAGAGAAAAAGATTTTTTTACTTAATTTAATGTCATCGCCTGGTTCAGGCAAGACTACCACTCTGACACGTACGATTGAAGCACTAAAGGATGAGATGAAAATTGGGGTAATGGAGGCCGATATTGATTCTGATGTAGACGCTAGAACCATTGCCGAAACTGGTGTTAAAGTCATTCAATTACATACAGGTGGTATGTGTCATTTGGACGCTGATATGACAAGACAAGGACTTGAGGGTTTGGAGGTAGGAGACGTAGAGCTGGCTATTTTGGAAAATGTAGGTAATCTGGTGTGTCCGGCAGAGTTTGATACCGGAGCGGTTAAGAATGTAATGATTCTTTCTGTTCCAGAGGGACACGATAAACCCCTTAAATATCCATTGATGTTTTCTATATGTGATGTAGTGCTTATTAATAAAATAGATGTAATGCCTTATTTTGACTTTGATATGGACAAGTGCAGGGAATACATTCATATGCGCAATCCAAAAGCTAAAATCATTCCTATTTGTGCCAAAACAGGTGAAGGAATAAAGGAATGGACGGATTGGCTACGTATCGAAGTTAAAACCTGGCGAGAATAAGAAAGGAAAATAATTATGGCTGATAACCAAACTACAAATGAAGCCCCTCGGGAAGCGATTTTAAAATTGGGGCAGATGGTCACTAATCGTATCGGGCACACGGTAACGGTAGAAGATGCAGAGTATTGGGGGCTTGCTTGCGTATTAACCGATGAGATGGCGGAAGTGGCACTTCCAATGAAGGTACGTAAACCAAGGACCCTTAAGCAGATGGTCAAGCTTACTGGCAAAGATCCTGAGTATTTGGAAAAAATACTTCAGGAAATGAGTACCATTGGTGTGCTGGAATATAACTGGGAGAACCCCAAACGTGAGAAGCAGTATATCTTACCAATGTTTGTTCCAGGCAGCGCAGAGTTTACCAATATGAGTTATAAGCAATTGGAAGAACACCCTGAATTAGCTCACTTCTTTGAAAGAATGTCCAGACTACCATTAGAAAAAATAACTCCAATGGTTCCTCCAGGAGGCTCTGGTATTGGTATGCACGTTATTCCTGTAGAAAAGGCTATTGAGATGGAAAATCAATCCTTGGATATTGAACATATTTCCCATTGGCTTAAAAAGTACGATGGAAAATATGCTGCTAGTCCATGTTCTTGTCGCTATTCTCGTAAAATTATGGGTGAGGGATGTGCAGATGATCCAGAAGATTGGTGTATCGCAGTGGGCGATATGGCAGACTATATTGTAGAAACCGGAAAAGGACATTTTATTAATTACGACGAAGTACTGGAAATCTTAAAACGTGCAGAAGATAACGGATTTGTTCATCAAATCACAAATATTGATGGAGAGAATAAGATTTTTGCAGTATGTAACTGTAATGTGAACGTATGTTATGGACTTAGAACCTCACAGTTATTTAATACACCTAACCTTTCTCGTTCTGCTTATGTAGCTAAGGTGAAATCGGAGAATTGTGTTGCTTGTGGACGCTGTGTGGAATATTGTCCAGCAGGTGCTGTGAAGTTAGGGCAGAAACTGTGTACCAACGAAGGGCCTGTAACTTATCCTATGGTGGAATTACCTGATGCAGTAAAATGGGGGCCTGAGAAATGGGATGAAGAGTATCGGGATAACAATCGTATCAATTGCTACGATACAGGTACGGCACCTTGTAAGACCGCTTGTCCCGCTCATATAGCAGTCCAAGGTTATTTGAAGATGGCATCTCAGGGACGTTATAAAGAAGCACTAGCGTTGATTAAAAAGGAAAATCCTTTCCCTGCTGTGTGTGGACGTGTTTGTAACAAACGATGTGAAGATGCTTGTACTCGTGGTACGGTTGATCAAGCAGTTGCAATTGAAGAAGTTAAGAAATTCATTGCCGAGTTGGATTTACATGAAGATACCCGCTATATACCACCTATTATTCAACCTTCTAACAGAGGCCCATTTCAGGAGAAAATAGCGATTATTGGTGGAGGTCCTGCAGGTTTGAGCTGTGCTTATTATCTTGCAGAAAAAGGATATCATCCAACCGTGTTTGAGAAAAATGAGAAACCTGGCGGTATGTTAGTGTATGGCATCCCTTCTTACAAACTAGAGAAGGATGTTGTAGCTGCAGAGATAGATGTAATGTGTCAGATGGGCGTTGAAATAAAGTGTGGAATAGAAGTCGGTAAGGATGTTACCATAGATGATCTTCGCAAACAAGGCTATCAGGCATTCTATATTGCGATTGGATGTCAAGGCGGTAGAATGGCTGGCGTTCCCGGAGAAGATGCAGAGGGGGTTATGACTGCAGTAGATTTTCTTCGTACCGTAGGTGCAGATGAGAACTATTCTGTAAAAGGAAGAACGGTTGTAGTAGGTGGCGGTAATGTGGCTATCGACGTAGCTCGTACCAGTACCCGATGCGGTGCAGAAGAAGTAGCTATGTACTGTCTAGAAACGTTAGATACCATGCCAGCATCAAAAGAGGAAATCGAAGAAGCTAAGGACGAAGGCGTATCTGTCAATGGTGGTTGGGGACCTAAGGAAATCCTCACAGAAAACGGTAAAGTGACAGGCATTGTTTTCAAAAAATGTATTTCTGTCTTAGATGAGACTGGTCGTTTTAACCCTAAATATAATGAAGATGAGACCATAACAGTTCCTTGTGAGAATGTGATTTTAAGTATTGGTCAGAGTATTCTTTGGGGTGATTTGTTGAAAGGAACTAAGGTAGAACTTGGAAGAGGTAACGGTGCAGTAGCAGATTCTCTTACTTATCAAACCGCTGAGCCTGATATCTTTGTAGGCGGTGATGTTTATACAGGACCACAATTTGCCATTGATGCTATTGCAGCAGGCAAAGAAGGCTCTGTATCCTTACATAGATTTGTTCAGCCAAATAGTAGCTTAGTAATTGGCCGTAATCGCCGTCAATTCAAAGAATTAGATAAGAATAATATTGTACTAGAAAGTTACGACAATACATCTAGACAGACTGCTGGAATGGATGAGAGTATTGATTACCGTAAATCATTCAGAGATGCACATAATACATTCACGGAAGAACAAGTTAGACTTGAAACTGCCCGTTGTTTAGATTGTGGCGCCTCTGTAGTAGATACCAATAAGTGTATCGGCTGTGGTCTTTGTACAACCAAATGTGAATTTGATGCAATTCACCTTTATAGGGATAATCCTGATTGTAGTAAGATGAGGACGGCTGAAGATAAATTGAAGGGTATTTTACCTTATATGATTAAGAGGGAAATAAAAATCAAGCGTAACAAGAAGAAAGAGTGACACCATGCATGAATTAGGTATTGTTTTTCATATTATCAAGAGTGT
>CAZKGP010000211.1:0-4717 GCA_964552225.1 uncultured Acetatifactor sp. | reverse complement strand
TATGATTTAGACAGTGAAGAGTTTGCGCAATGTATACAAGATGCATTGGATTTGGTGGAATTTTGCAAGGGAGATGAAAGCACTTTTTGGGGAAAAGTAAGAATCGATATGGGACACGAAGAGCCTTTTGACTTAAAATATATTGGCATTGGAAATGAGCAATGGCAAGCTGAGTATTTTCAGCACTATAAGAAGTTTACACAGGCATTTAGTGCAGCAGCAAAAGAAAATCCACAGTTATATGGTGGGATAGAATTGATTATTGCCAATGGTCCTGCTTCTGGTGATAGGGTAGGCTGGAATTATCTAGATGGAAATGAGGATGAGATTACCACTTTGGTAGACGAGCATTATTATGAAACTCCAAACTGGTTCCTTACCAATACCTTAAGGTATGACAAGTATGATAGAGATACCCAGGCAAAGGTGTTTTTAGGGGAGTATGCAGCACAGTCTAATACATTGGAGGCTGCCTTAGCGGAAGCGGCTTATATGACGGGAATAGAGCGTAATAGTGATATTGTGCAAATGGCTTGTTATGCACCCTTATTCGGCAACAAAATATCCAACCAGTGGACACCTGATTTAATTTGGTACTCCCAAAAGGATGTACATGGTTCTGTAAATTATTATGTTCAGAAATTATTTGGGAATAATGTAGGGACTACCATACTACCTTCTTCTCTTGACACTAGTAATTTAGCACAGGAAAGTGCCTTATCTGGAAAAATAGGATTGGGAAGCTGGCAGACAGAGGTAGCTTACGATAATATAGTAGTAACTGCCAATGATACTGGTGAAGTTCTATATGAAAGCACTTTTGACAATGAATCTGTATTAAAAGAAGATGGTTGGGAAGAAAATGAAGGAGACTGGAGCATAGAAGATGGTCGCCTTGTGCAAGGATATTCAGGAGCACCCTCTAACACCAATACGGGAGAAAGCATTTATATAGGAGATACCTCTTGGGGAAATTATACGTTAACTGTAGAGGCTGAAATTTTAAGTGGTGATGAAGGATTTATCATTCCCATTTGTGTGGAAGATGAAGCGAATAATATGTTCTGGAATTTAGGTGGCTGGGGAAATTCGGTTTCTTGCTTGCAGATAGTATCAGGTAATTCAAAAAGTGGTCAAATCACTGGAACGGTCAAAAATTGTAAGTTAAATCACAAGCAAGTATATACACTTAAGGTTGTAGTAGAGGGGAATAGCATTCAGTGCTTTGTGAATGATATGAAATATATGGATTATACTTATGAAGCAGCAGATAGCTTATATGAAACGGCTTCTATCGCTGATAATGGTGATATCATTCTTAAGATTGTAAATGTATCTGACAAAGAAATTGAAGTTGATACTATTTTAGAAGACATTGATTTGGCTCAATTCCAAACAACGGCAACAACTGCTGTGTTAAAGGGTGAGAAACTGTCAGATGTGAATTCATTTGAGGAGCCTGAGAAGATGGTTCCAGTTGAAGGAACTATTGAGATTTCATCACAATTTATATATAAGGCACCTCCATATTCTGTGAGTATTATTAGAATCCCGAGTAATTAAAGAAATAAAATAATAAGCCTATCCACTAATAAAAAAACTAGAGGATAGGCTTATGTATTTAATGTTTAAATATTCTCAATCATAATTCCTTCTATTACATCAGCAACATCTTCGCAAGCGTCAAAGCATTCTTCAAAGCTACTAAATATTTGATGCCAAATCATAACGGTTAGAGGATCTTTACATGTCTTATAAAGGTCATGGGTAAACTCTAAGTACATTGCATCCCCTTCTTCCTCTATGTGATTAATCTCTATTACAAGTTCCTTTAAAATTTTTGATTTTTTGAAATTAGCAAATTCTTCAACAAGCTTAAATGTTTTCTCACAGCAATGAATTAGAGATTCTGCAAATTTAAGAGCTTCTTGTCTTATCTCTGTTACATTCATCATGTAGATATGCATGAGAATATCTTCAATATTATCAGTAAGAGTATCAATGTTTTGACTTAATTTGATGATATCATCTCTCTCGATAGGGGTGATAAATGCTTTTACCAACGCCTCTGTTAACTCATGTTTTTTTACATCACCCTTGTGTTCGATGTCATGCATTTTTTTTAAGTTTTCTGGTAGTTTATTAATATCAAAATTAGTTAATATTTCCTTTAGCATTTTAGCAGCTTCACAAGAAATTGCTATACTTTCATTAAAATTATTATAATACATATTATCTGTTTTTTTCGCCATTTTTAACAACCTTTCTTATATGCCTTATCTACGGCACTCAATCACTAATTTTTCTTCACAATATGTTAAAATATATACATAAAAACTTTTGCTATAATAAATCCAATTAATCCACATCCTGGGAAAGTAAGAATCCATGTAAGTACCATGTCTTTTACAATATTCATATTAATGGCTCTCAACCGTTTGGTTGCACCAACACCCATTATAGCAGTAGTTTTCGTATGAGTAGTACTAACGGGAATACCAAATAGTGAGGACAAAAGCAAGCAAAATGCGGCTGCAATATCTGCAGAGAAACCTTGGTAAGGTTCTAGTTTAACCATGTCCATTCCTACGGATTTAATGATTTTATAACCACCGATAGAGGTTCCAAGTGCCATAACCACAGAACACAAAATCATCATCCAAATTGGTAGAGCAACGTTACCAGTGGTATCATTTCCACCTACTAGAAATACACCAAGAATCAATACACCCATAAATTTCTGTCCATCTTGTGCACCATGCATAAATGACATTGCAGCACCACCAAATATCTGTGCACCGCGGAAGAATCCAACTGTTTGACGACGGTCTGCTTTACGGAAAATAAATCCAGTCAGCTTTGTAAAAGCATATCCCATAACAAAACCAAGTACAGTAGAAAGTCCCAGGCCATAAAAAACTTTAACCCATTCACTGCCGTTAATACCAGCTAGTCCGCTGTGAAGTGCAATCGCGGCACCAGATAATCCTGCAATGAGGGCATGACTTTCGCTAGTTGGTATACCAAAATACCAAGCCACGACGGCCCATACAATGATAGCTATTAGTGCCGCACATAATGCTATGGTAGCATCACCAGTATTGCCTTCAAAATTAACCATGTTTTTGATGGTCATAGCAACAGTTGTGTTTATCAGTGACATAACAAGTACGCCAATAAAATTAAACACGGCTGACATTAATATCGCAGCCCGAGGTGCTATACTGCGTGTGGATACACATGTAGCAATAGCGTTGGGGGCATCAGTCCACCCATTTACAAAGATAACGCCTAGCGTCAATAGTACTGTTACGAATAGTATCGGATGCTCTAGCATCTGACCTATAAACCATGAAAATGAAAAATCCACGAGTATTTTTCTCCTTATTCTGTTGTTTTTTGCCATCTTTAAATTGGAAAAGATGGATTCAAAAGGAACGTATTTGCAAAAATATTTGTGAAGTGTCTTTCTGGGAAATACAAATCACAATAATTTGATTATATCTTTTGCAATTTTTATAGTCAATGCATCTATAGAAAATTTTACATATTAATTTTTCTTAACGCTTCCTTAACGTTAAAATACAAACTTAAAAACGTTATATTCAGAAACCATATAATATATATGTTATTTTGTTTCATTATTTACAATAAAACAAGATATATACTAATTATAGAATTTACATACTCTTTACATGAATTTACCTAGCTATTACATAGGTAAAAATTAAGCAATCTAAAAGTTACATTTTTTATAGTAAAAAATAAAGAAATATAGTAAAATAATTATAATTTAGTGATATTTTATATAAAAAGACGTATTTATCTATGATTTATAATAGCCTCAATAAAGATATTTGGGAGAGAAAGGTTTAATAAAAATGAAAATAATAACCGATTTTAATGACTTTATAGAAAACCTATTAGAAGGAGGGTTTACCCTAGGCGGAGCAAATGGAGAAGGGGTATTTTCCCTATGTAGTTATTTTGGCGAAGAGATTCAATGGCATACAGAAAAATGGAAACCGATCCTTGGGAATGGCGTATGCGCGTGTTAGATGAGCGTAGGGATATCGCATATGGCAAATTGTTTTTTAAGAAAAGTGGATATATATCTGAGGAATGGTATCCTTATTTTTATGCAGTAAGGTGTAATAAGGAGCAACTTGCAGAGGAATATGAAGATGGCAATATTAGTCATTTTGCAAAGCGTATTTATGGACTATTAGAGGAATATAAGGAATTACCATTGCATTTAATCAAGCAATATGGGGGAATTGGCAAGGAAGATAAATCTAAGTTTGATTCCGCAATCACAGAGCTTCAGATGAAAATGTACATTACCATGTGCGGGCGTGCAAGAAAAACCTCTAAAAAAGGGGAAGAGTATGGTTGGTCATCTACTGTTTTCTGCTTGGTGGAAGATTTTTTTGATAATAATGTGATAAGACAGGCAGAAAAGCTTTCCTATGAAGAGGCGTATGCCAAGATAGAAGAGCAGATTTATAAATTGAATCCTGAGGCGAATCCGAAAAAGGTAAAGAAGTTTATTGCGGGTAGATAAATGGTTCAGAGCCTATCCAGTCATAGAATGGGGCGAAGCAGTCTTAACCAGTCCAATGAGCCCACGCTTTCGCTCGGCAAAAAACGTAGTGGTACTATGATTTCACCTGCGTCTTACGACTTGGTGAAATCAAGTGCCGACGTTTTTTAACGG
>CAZKGP010000210.1:0-4719 GCA_964552225.1 uncultured Acetatifactor sp. | reverse complement strand
AGACGATCCCTTTCATTTGTCTCAGGTGTAAAAGGTGGTTCATAAATTCTCATTAGCTCTCTGGCACCATCTATATTACTTAATTTTTCTCCATAATACGCATGTCCCAAAAAGCCTTCGTCATCCACAAGTCCAATTATGTATGTGGTATTTGGCGTATCTAATTTAAATAATTTTTCTTTCTCCAAAAACAAAATACCCATCAATAAACCCTCTCAATTCTTTTTTTATTTTACTTTCATTTAAGTTTTTTTACCTTATGTCAAACAAATACTCCAATGACTGTATTCTACTAGCATACAGCCATTTTATCAAGGTGTATTTATACTTTCAATGTATTATCTTGCAAAGTTTTAAAGATTAAAGAAAAATTTAATTAGCTAAAAAAAGAGAAACCTCTTTATTATTAAGAAAATCTAATAATAAAGAGGTTTGAAAAATTATAAAACTATCAATTAATCTACTCGTAGTTTGAATTGTTTTACCAAATTATCCATTGTGGTTGCTTGTGCAGAAAGTTCCTCACTGGTAGCTGAACTCTCTTCTGCAGTAGCAGAATTGCTTTGAATTACCCCTGATATCTGTTCTACTCCTTGATTAACCTGACTTATAGCTTCTGCTTGATAATCAAATGCTACTGCAACTTTTTCTACCGATTTAACAATATCATCAATACCCATTATAATTGTTTGCAAAGTAGAGGAAGTTACATCTACCATCTTCGTACCTGAATCTATTTCTCTAAGTGCCGCATCTATTAATACTCTTGTATCTTCTACTGCCTTAGCACTTTGTTTCGCAAGCATACCAATTTCATTGGCTACAACAGCAAATCCTTTACCTGTTTCCCCAGCCCTAGCCGCTTCTATAGAGGCATTTAATGAAAGCAAATTGGTTTGAGAAGCAATATCTTCAATTGTGAGAATAATATTGCCAATTTCTTTAGACGCCTCACTAATTTTGTACATTGCTTGAATCATAAACTCCATTTGTGCACTACTTTCCTGTGCCTGTACACCAATTGTTTTGGCTTCATCGCTAGTTTTTGCAGCATCTTGAGAACTTTCATTTGCCTTTTCTGTTACATCTTGTACAGTGGCTAACAATTCTTCAATTGCACCTGCCTGATCCGTTGTTCCTTCAGCAAGATTCGTTGCTGCACCTGCCATTTGCTCTGCACCTACAGATACATGATGCGCCGTTTCTTCAATTTTATTTAAAGTCGCACTTAAGGAGCGATTAAGACGCCTAATCGATAAAAGGATATTTTCATAGTCTCCTATGTAGGCATTTGCCGCTTGGGTATTTATTGCAAAATTACCATCTGCCATTTCCCCTAGCAAATAACTTATATCACCAATAATAGTACTCAACCCTGTTACAATACCCGAAGTAGCCTCTGCCAATATTGCGGTTTCATCATTAGAGTCAATTTCAACTATAGGAGACTGTAAATCTCCCTGAGCCAACAAGTCTAATCTGTCCGCACATTTTTTAATAGGTACACCAATATTGTCAGCTATTTTTCGAATAATGAAAAATGCAATGATTAAAGCAACTGCCATGATTGCTATCATAACAATAATTGCAATCACCGTAGTACCCATAAAGTCACCAGTTAGTGTTGTGACACCTACACTCCAGCCATTTGTGTTGTTAATGGGCGCATAAGCTAAATATTTACTATCACCCCGAAATTTGTAACTACCAAAACCCCTTTCTCCATTAATCATTTTACTCTCTAATTCTGCTAATGCTTTCACGGAAGAATCTGTTTTGGCCAATTCAATAAAATTGTTTCGAGACTCTACCAACCCTTCCGTAGTATGAGCTACCGCAGTTCCATTAGCATCAATTATATAAGCACCACTATTCGGACTTACATTAATCTTACTTACAATTCTATCTAGTAAATCTTCTTTGGGCACTAGCAAAACAGCACCCACAATCTTCGTATTAGGAATACCATTTTCCCACAACGGCGCCGAAATAAAGATAGATAATTTACCAGTAGTCTTACTCACACTTGGCTCACTAATATATGTTTCTCCATTCATTGCCCTCTTAAAATATTCACGATCACTTCCATCTACTTGATTAAAAATACTGATTCCATCTTTTCCAAAAATATTGGCTTCTACCAAATTGTATGTATTCACTTTAATGTCCATTAATTCCTTTTTGTCCTCAATAGAGGTCGATTCATTGGAAAGTCTAGCAACAGACCCAATCTCACCAGCAATATTTTTATACACCAAAATCTCTTGCTCTACTCTTTCCGAAGTTACACCAGCTAATTCAGTCAACGTTTGACTCAACATAGTCTGAGAACTTATAGATAATAGTGTTATTGCAGTTCCCCCTAGAACTAGTAACGAAATAGATAATAATGCTACTACAGATACCAGAATTTTACCCCTTAATAGTTTTTGCCTTTCCCATAATATGCTCTCCTTTCTTTAAGATTCAGCATACGATATAAATGAACCGATTTTTACGAGTGCAATATTATTATATAATAATTACATTTTTATTGCAATATTTGACATCTTTTTAACATTTTATTACATATCGTTAAACTTTTTAATATATTTCAACTAATTGACAGTTTATATTAGGTTTTTGATAATTTCTCTTAAATAAAAAAATAACTTTCATATTCTACAAAGTAATAGTGAATATGAAAGTCATTTTATTTTTTATTTTACAACAGCCTTTAGTTCTTCATCCTCTAAAATAATCAAAATGGTGTCACCCTCTCTTACTTTATCCCCTAAGATTAATTTTGCAGATAAGGTTTCCACATATTTTTGTATATATCGTTTTAATGGTCTGGCACCATAAATAGGGTCATAAGCATTATCCACAATAAATTTTTGGGCCTCTTCACTTAATTCAACACTTAGCTCTTTATCTGATAGACGTTGATTCAAATCCCCAATTATCAAATGAATAATTTTACTTATATTCTCTTTCGTCAAAGGTTTAAATAAAATAACCTCATCCAAACGATTTAAAAACTCAGGCCTAAAGTGACTGCGCAATTCATTCATAACAACAGTTTCCGTTTCAGAAGAAATAGCTCCGTCTTCATCAATTCCTTCAATCAAATATTGAGCACCTATATTAGAGGTCATAATAAGAATGGTGTTCTTAAAATCCACTGTACGCCCTTGTGAATCCGTTATTCTACCATCATCCAGCACTTGCAGCAATACATTAAATACATCTGGATGAGCCTTTTCAATTTCATCAAAAAGTACTACAGAATAAGGCTTACGACGAACTGCCTCTGTTAGCTGACCACCTTCCTCATACCCAACATATCCAGGAGGTGCTCCGATTAATCTGGATACGGAATATTTCTCCATATATTCACTCATATCAATCCGCACCATATTGTTGTCATTGTCAAACAAGGAGGATGCCAACGCCTTAGCAAGCTCTGTTTTACCTACACCAGTAGGTCCCAAAAACAAGAAAGAACCAATGGGTTTTTTAGGATCCTTTATACCTGCTTTTGAACGAATAATTGCTTCCGTTACCTTTGTAACACCTTCATCCTGTCCAACCACCCGTCCATGCAATTCCTCATCCAAATGCAGAGTCTTATTACGCTCACTTTCCGTTAACTTAGCAACAGGGATTCCGGTCCATCTAGAAACAATTTTGGCAATTTCCTCATCAGATACTTTTTCACGTACCAGAGATAGCTGTGACGAATTTAGAGCTTCTTCCTCATGTTCTAATTTCTTCTTTAACGTTGGCAACTGTCCATAGCTTAGTTCCGCTGCCTTTTCTAAATTCCCTTCTCTTTGAGCTATTTGAATTTGGTTATTTACCTCATCTATTTCTTCCCTTAATTTTGAAAGTTTTTCCACTGATGATTTTTCATTATCCCATTGAGCCTTACGATTTGCAAAACCTTCCTTTAATTCTGCCAATTCTTTTTGCAAATTCTCAAGCCTATCTTGGCTTAATCTATCATCTTCCTTTTTCAATGCAGCTTCTTCAATTTCCATCTGCATTACTTTACGTTGCAACTCGTCTAATTCTGCTGGTAGACTGTCTAATTCTGTTTTAATCATGGCGCAGGCTTCGTCCACTAAGTCAATGGCTTTATCTGGCAAAAAACGATCCGATATATAACGATCACTCATTACGACCGCACTAACCAATGCATTATCCATAATTTTCACGCCATGAAATACTTCATATCGTTCCTTTAGACCACGAAGAATTGATATGGTATCCTCTACCGTAGGTTCCGCTATTAAAACTGGCTGAAAACGGCGTTCCAATGCAGCGTCCTTTTCAATATATTGACGATACTCATCTAATGTAGTTGCTCCAATACAATGTAATTCACCACGAGCAAGCATAGGCTTCAACATATTACCTGCATCAAGAGCACCATCTGTTTTGCCTGCTCCTACAATAGTATGGAGCTCATCAATAAACAAAATAATCTGTCCATCACTGTTTTTTACATCCTCTAAAACAGCCTTTAAACGTTCTTCAAATTCTCCACGATATTTAGCCCCTGCTACCAAAGATCCCATATCCAATGCAAAAATCTTCTTGTCTTTCAGCCCTTGTGGCACATCACCTCGTACAATACGTTGGGCAAGACCTTCCACAACTGCGGTTTTACCAACACCTGGCTCACCGATTAATACAGGATTGTTTTTGGTCTTACGAGAAAGAATACGGATAATA
>CAZKGP010000209.1:0-4728 GCA_964552225.1 uncultured Acetatifactor sp. | reverse complement strand
GACAGCGTTTAGATCTTGGCAGCGATACCTATGTGGATGGTAAAATCAGCATTGAAAAAATGGATGATTTATGCCGAACTCTTAATAATTTCTCTGATATTATGGCTTCATATAAGGTAGATGCCTATCAGGCATATGGTACAAGTGCCATTCGAGAAACTGAAAATACCACCATTATTTTAGACCAAATCAAGCAAAGAACAGGAATTAAGATAGGTATAATCAGTAATTCAGAACAGCGTTTTTTGGGGTATAAATCTGTTGCGGCAAAGTCTGGGATTTTAAAGAAAAGCCTAGAGGAGCCTACTGCCATTGTTGATATTGGTGGAGGCAGTCTGCAAATCTCTCTTTTTGATAAAGATACCTTGGTTTCTACTCAAAATCTTAAACTAGGGGTACTACGTATACAAGAGATGCTGCATCATTTAGGTGCTAAAAGTAGTCAGTTGGAACACCTTATTGATGAAACCGTGACAGCACAATTGTCTACATATAAAAAGCTTTATTTGAAGGACAGAGAAATTCCCAATATTATTATTATCGATGATTATATTTCGCTTTGGGCAATGAAGCAAGCGAATGGCGAGCCAGAAACAATCGTTTTAACTCAAGACTATGATAAGCTTACTAAACTTTTGCATAACAATTCCTATTCTCAAATTGCCACTTTTCTAGATATACCAGAAGAAAAAGTACCTTTGATATTTATAAGTACTGTTATTCTTAAAAGAATTGTTGCTGTGATGAATACTCAGAAAATATGGGCACCTGGTGTTACCTTATGTGATGGAATTGCATATGAATATGCAGAGTCACAGAAATTAATACAGGGTGAACATGATTTTGAAAAAGATATTATAGCATGTGCTATGAATATAAGTAAACGATATATGGGAAGTAAGAAAAGAGCAGAGACATTAGAAAAAATAGCTCTCACAATTTTTAACAGCATGAAGAAAATTCATGGATTAGGGAAGCGAGAAAGTTTGTATTTAAGGATTGCAGCCATGTTACATGATTGCGGTAAATATATTAGTATGGTTAACATAGGTGAAACCTCATACAATATTATTATGGCCACGGAAATCATAGGACTTTCTCATATTGAACGAGAAATTGTAGCCAATGTAGTACGCTTCAATCATAGTAAATTTTCCTATTATGAAGAACTCAAAACTGAAGGAACTGCTCTGGATAAGGAGACATATTTGGTGGTTGCAAAATTAACTGCAATTTTACAATTATCCAATAGTCTAGACCGTAGTCATAATGAAAAATTAAAAGATATAAAATCTACACTAAAGAATAGTCAATTAATACTTATGGTAGATACTCAAGAAGACATTTCTTTGGAAAAAGGATATGTTAATATGGGTGCAGGTTTTTTTCAAGAAGTGTTTAGTATTTTGCCCATCATCAAACAGAAAAAAAGGTTTTAGGAAAAGGTGAGACATATGGCAGAAAAGGATTTATATCAATCGAAGTATTATACAAATAGAGAATTAAGCTGGATATTGTTTAATCATAGAGTATTAAGTGAGGCAAGGGATAAGAGAATTCCATTATTTGAACGCTTGAAATTCTTAAGCATTACAGCTTCTAATTTAGATGAGTTTTTTATGATTCGTGTTGCATCATTAAAAGACATGGTAAATGTAGGATATAATAAACCTGATATTTCAGGAATGACACCAAAGGAGCAATTAGCAGCGTTAGATATTGCGATTCACAAGCTTGTGGATTTGCAATATTCTACATATAATCGCTCTTTGTTGCCCTTGCTGGGACAAAATAAACTGCATGTGATTCGTCACCACGAGCACTTATCTGCCGAAGAAGCAAATTATATAGACCATTATTTTGAAGAAAATATTTATCCGGTTTTAACTCCAATGGCATTGGATTCCTCTAGACCTTTCCCCTTAATTCGTAATAAAACCTTGAATATCGGTGCGTTGGTACGTAAAAAGGGGACGGATGAAAATGTGGAATTTGCCACAGTACAAGTTCCAAGCGTATTATCCCGTATTATTCAATTAGAAACAGGGGATTCTAGTAAAAAAGTGATTCTTTTAGAGGAAGTAATAGAACGCAATATGCATAAGCTATTTTTGAATTATGATATTGTGTGTGCCTATCCTTTTAGAATTATGCGTAATGCAGATTTGCCCATTGAAGAAGATGAAGCAGCTGATTTACTAAAGGAAATTGAAAAACAAATCAAAAAGCGACAATGGGGTGAAGTCATTCGTCTAGAAGTGCAGGATGGAATGAATAAGCAGCTTTTGAAAATTATTAAAAAAGAACTAAGTATAGAAGCACAGAATATTTATGAAATTGATGGACCTTTAGACCTCACATTTTTAATGAAAATGTATGGACTAGAAGGATTTGAACATTTAAAAGAACCTCAATATATACCTCAGCCTGTACCAGAGTTGCCCATGGGATGTGATGTGTTTGAAGAAATTCGGAAAGGTGATATTTTACTACATCATCCATTCCAGACCTTTGCACCTGTTGTAGAATTTATTAGACAGGCAGCAAAAGATCCAGAAGTATTGGCAATTAAACAGACTTTATATCGTGTTAGTGGTAATTCACCAATTATAGCAGCATTGGCCCAAGCCGCAGAAAACGGCAAACAAGTATGCGTTTTGGTAGAATTGAAAGCACGTTTTGATGAAGAGAATAATATTGTATGGGCTAGGATGTTGGAAAAGGCAGGGTGCCACGTTATATATGGTCTTGTAGGTCTTAAAACACATAGCAAGATTACTTTAGTGGTTCGTAAGGAAGAAGATGGAATTCGCAGATATGTACACCTTGGAACAGGTAATTATAATGATGCAACGGCAAAGCAATATACAGATGTTGGTATGCTAACTTGCGCGGAGAGCATAGGAGAGGATTCAACGGCTGTATTTAATATGTTATCTGGCTACTCAGAACCTTTGCTGTGGAAAAAGCTTTCTATGGCTCCATTATGGTTAAAGGATAAATTTATCTATTTAATCGACAGGGAGAAAAAGTATGCTAAGGAAGGTAAAGAAGCTCAAATTATTGCTAAGATGAATTCGCTATGTGATAGAGATATTATTGCTGCTTTATATAGTGCAAGTGAAGCAGGGGTTAAAATTGATTTAATTGTACGAGGCATTTGTTGCTTAAAAGTAGGGATTCCTAATGTGAGCGAGAACATTAGTGTGCGTTCTATTGTAGGTCATTTTTTGGAGCACAGTCGCATCTTTTATTTTAATAATAATGGCAATTATGACATTTACTGTAGCAGTGCAGATTGGATGCCACGCAACTTAGAACGTCGTGTTGAAATTATGTTCCCAGTAGAAAAAGTTGAATTAAAAGAAGAATTACTCCATATCCTAAAGCTTCAACTGCAAGATAATATGAAGGCACATCTTTTACAAGAAGATGGAACGTATGAAAAAGTTGATAAAAGAGGTAAAGAGCTTATTAATTCACAGAAAGCGTCTTGTAAAGAGGCTATGGATAAAGCCAACAAGGAAGAGCTGATAAGTAACAACCGCACTTTTAAGCCTATAACGAATCATTATAAAGGAAATTAATATGAAGATAATATTAGCATCAGCATCTCCTAGGAGAAAAGAGCTGTTACAACAAATTGGATGGGATTTTCAAATTCAAGTTAGTGACATAGAAGAAATAATCACCAAAAAGATTCCCCATGAAATCGTAGAAGAATTATCTTATCAGAAAGCCATGCATGTGAGAGAACAGATAATCAATGAGGATGAGGACTTTTGTATTATTGGTGCAGATACTATTGTGGCAAGTGGGGAGCGTATTTTAGGGAAGCCTGAAAGTAAAGAGAAGGCAATAGAAATGTTGGGTATTCTTCAGAATAATTCCCACTATGTATATACTGGTGTTACTTTGTGCTATGGTAAAAATGAGGTACACACATTTTATGAAGCGACTAAGGTTTCCTTTTATCCAATGAATGAGAAGGAAATAGAAGAATATGTTGCAACAGGAGAACCAATGGATAAGGCAGGAGCCTATGGAATACAAGGTTTTGGTGCCAAATATATTCGTCAAATTGTTGGAGATTATAACAATGTAGTTGGCTTACCCGTTGGCAGATTATATCAAGAAATATTACACAAGAAAGGTTTTAAAATATGAAAAAAGCAGTTGTTTTTGACCTAGATGGTACCTTATCAGATTCAATAGCTAGTATCAAATATTGTGCGGATCAAGCCGTTTCTTCTTTTGGATATGGACCATTTACAGAAGAACAATATAAATATTTTGTTGGAGATGGTGCTGCCACTTTAATAAAAAGATGTTTGCAGGCAGGAGGTGATAAGGAATGCATTCACTTTGAAGAAGCCTTTGCTAAATACAAGGAAATATTTCAGGTTCATTGTATGTATCAAGTGAAACCATATGATGGAATTCGTGAGTTGTTACAAGCTCTAAAAGATAAAGGAATTAAGTTAGCAGTGCTATCTAATAAACCTCATGAAGAAACCATTAAGGTAATAGAAGAATTATTTGGAGAACATTATTTTGACTGCATACAAGGTCAAAAACCTGAGGTTGCTATAAAGCCAAGTCCAGCAGGTGTATTTATGGTTCTGGAACAACTAAATCTATCAATAGAGGACATTATATATGTGGGAGATACTTCTACAGATATGAAAACAGGGAAAAGTGCAGGGGCACTTACAGTAGGTGTTTTAT
>CAZKGP010000208.1:0-4730 GCA_964552225.1 uncultured Acetatifactor sp. | reverse complement strand
CAGAAATTTATAACCATGAGTACGTTATAACACTGGACAAACTTCCAAAGTGGGGGGATGACCACGTATAATATTGCGGCCATCTTCTAGCTTGACTTCCTCACGTGGACATTCCTGTCTGTATCAGGTCAAACCATATTACTTTCATTCTACCAATATGTAAGAATCAGTCATAACCATTCCAAAGAGCCCCGTTAAAAAACGTCGGCACTTGATTTCACCAAGTCGCAGACGCAGGTGAAATCTTAGTGCCGCTACGTTTTTTGCCGAGCGGGAGCGTGGGCGAATGGAATGGTTATGACTGATTCGTATTTTGTTGATAAAGTTAAAGATATCAACTCTAGCTTTTGTGTTGACAAAGTGTAATGTCTTTGATATATTTTGTGGAGTGAATAAAGAATAATCTGCCGCCGGGTAGAACAAATCAAAAGCATTGAAATCCATACCATTAGGCCAAAGAAGGTATGGACGTAGATGCTTTTATTTTTGAGAAAAGGTGAAAATTATGAAAACTCATTTAAAAGAATATGCTAAATATACCTCATTAAATGTATTTGGTATGATAGGATTATCCTGCTATATTTTGGCGGATACTTTTTTTGTTGCCAATGGATTAGGTGCCAATGGGTTAACATCGTTAAATCTTGCCATTCCCATATATAGTGTGATACATGGATTAGGCTTAATGATAGGAATGGGTGGTTCTACTAGATACTCAATTCTGAAAAAAAGTGAAAATAGAAAATCCTGTGATAAGATTTTTACAAATGCAGTGATGTTAGCTCTAAGTATAGCCATTATATTCTTTTTTATTGGTTTGTTTTTTGCTAAAGATATTGGAATGTTATTGGGTGCAGATGAAACTGTTATAAGTGATACGACTATTTACTTAAAAGTTATCATGTTATTTGCCCCCATGTTTATGATGAATGATGTATTAGTCTGCTTTGCGCGGAATGATGGAAATCCTAGGCTTGCCATGATGGCTATGCTTGTAGGCAGTTTATTAAATATTGTTCTAGATTATATCTTTATATTCCCATTGCAAATGGGGATGTTCGGTGCAGTATTAGCAACAGGTATTGCTCCAGTTGTAGGATGCCTAATATCATCTATACATTTTATTACTAAGAAAAATAATTTTGGTTTTATTTTAATAAAACCTCAAATTTCAAAATTAATAGATATCTCTTTTTTAGGAGTTTCCTCACTTATTTCAGAAGTTTCATCTGGGATAGTTATTATTATCTTTAATATGATAATGCTTCGATTGGCTGGAAATGTAGGGGTGGCAGCGTATGGAGTAGTTGCTAATATAGCTTTAGTAGTCATTGCTATTTTTACTGGAATATCTCAGGGCATTCAGCCTATTATTAGTATTGCATATGGCGCTAAAGAAAAGATTCGTATTTATGCAACTTATAAGTATGCTATAATAACATCTGTAGTAATGGCTGCGTTAATTTATATGGTAAGTTTTTATTTTGCAGAACCTATTGTTTCTTTATTTAATAGTGAAAACAATAGCCAATTGCTTAATATTGCAACAAATGGATTGAAGATTTACTTTACAGGATTTATGTTTGCAGGCTTAAATATTATAACCGCGGTATTTTTTAGCTCAGTAGATGCGCCTATGCCATCCTTTATTGTGTCATCTTTGCGAGGATTTGTGTTTATTGTTCCACTTGCATTTGCATTGTCTTATGCATTCGAAATGAATGGAGTGTGGCTTGCTTTCCCATTAACAGAAATTCTTACATTAGTTGCAGCAATATGGGCATTTATTAAGACTAAGAAAAACAAATTGTACCATTTGAAAGGATAAAGATTTGAGTAGAAAAGTATTATTTTTTGACATTGATGGAACTATACTAAGTGATATTAATAGAACGATTCCCAAGAGTGCTATTAGAGCTCTTGAAAAAGCCAGAGAAAATGGGCACTTATTATTTATAAATACTGGCAGAACATATTGTGCATTACCAAAGGAATTATTAGACATGGCATTTCACGGGTTTCTGTGTGGCTGTGGTACTTATTTAACGTATGATGACAAGGTATTGTTTCGTAGCAGTATATCCAAGGAGCGGGGAGATGCTATCTTGGATAAGATGGAAGAGTGTTATGTGGATGGCGTATGTGAGGGTTTAGAGGACTTGTATTTTCCCAAGGCGGTATCAAGGTGTGAAAAGCTGGAAATAGACCGGAAAAGAATCTCTCAAAGAGGCTTGGGCAATCAGTTCTTTATTGAGGAACGTAATTTTATATATGATAAAATATTTATACATATAGATGAGAAGAGTAAAAAACAAGAGTTTTTCGACTTTATAGCATCAGATATGGATATCATTGATAGAGAAAATAGTCAGTTTGAATGTACACAAAAAGGATTGTCTAAGGCTACTGCTTGTGATATGATTTTAAAGAAGTTTTCAAGTTCTATAGAAGACGCATATGTATTTGGAGATAGCAGTAATGATTTGTCAATGTTTCAATTTGCCAAGCATACCATTGCCATGGGAGCACATTCACCTGTTTTGAAACCATATACAGAATTTGTAACGAAAACAGTAGAAGATGATGGAATCGAATTTGCCCTGAAGCATTTCGGATTGGTGTGATGTAGATGAAAATAACGTATGATGATATTAAAAAAGATAAAAATATTAGAACTTATATAGAAAAAGCAGATGAATCTTTAATTGCCTTAGGATATACGGAGCATAGTTTTGCCCATGTAATGAAAGTAGCCACAACTGCTAGTAATATTCTTCTCACACTGGGATACTCAGAGAGAGAAGCAGAATTAGCAAGCATAGCAGGATATCTTCATGATATTGGTAATGTTATTAATCGGGCGGACCATGCTCAATCAGGTGCCGTTATGGCATTTCGTATTTTAGACAAAATGGGAGCGGATGCAGAAGATATTGCGACCATTGTAACAGCCATTGGGAATCACGATGAGGGTACAGCTTTTCCTGTGAATGCTGTTTCTGCAGCCTTAATCTTAGCGGATAAAACAGATGTACGTTATACCCGTGTGCGTAATCAAGAGATTGCCAGCTTTGATATTCATGATAGGGTGAATTACTCTGTTAAAGAAAGCAATATAAAAGTTGTAAAGAACTCACATATAGAGCTTGACTTAAAAATAGATACTAAAATGTGTGCGGTTATGGATTATTTTGAAATATTTTTAAATCGTATGATTTTATGTCGTAAAGCAGCAGAAAAATTAGGAATAGAATTTTGGCTGATTATCAACAAACAAAGGTTAATATAAGGAACAAAAAGGAACATAAGGGATTATGTGCCTATGTGCAGGGGCTGTAGCGTTTACTATAGCTCCTTTTTGGGTTTACTTAGCATGGGAAAGCTCTTAAATAAACATAGTAGGTATAAGATACAAAGCACCATTTGACTAGCTAAAATACCCCATAAATAGCTTTTTATGCCAACAATGGGAATTCCGTAGAATACAAAACCTAGCCGTATCAGTAGACAGAGTACATTTATAATGAAGACCCGCCCAACCATACCAAGTCCTTGTAAGATACTGGAAAGAGTGGTATCTAAATACATAAATGGGCATAGGAAACTTAAGGTCATAATGAAATGACCCGCAAGATCACTTTGGAATAAAAATTGTCCAGCCCATCGTCCTAATAGCAGAAAACCAGTCATACAAACGATCCCTAGAATGGCACAGTATTTAATGGTTTGTGAGATTGCTTTATGGACTGCTTTGGTATCCCCTAAGGCATAGGACTCTGAGATAATGGGAAGTAATAATACAGATACAGAATTGGTAATAGCATTTGGGAAAAAAATAAGAGGCATAGCCATGCCTGTCAATACTCCATAAACACTTAAGGCTGTAGCGTTATCGTACCCATACATGCGTAGTCTAGCTGGAATAGAAACTGCTTCAATGCTTTGCAGAAAATTAAGTACAATGCGGTTGGCAGTAAGAGGTAGCGCCATACCTAATATATGTCCATAAGCGTGGATGGTAGAGTGGTGAACGGTAAAATTATTGGTTGGAAGGGAAGCGTATAATGCAGATACAGACACGGCTCGTTCCTTGCAATAACGCCAGTAAATTGTAAGAACAGAAACAAGCATGGAAAAGAACTCCCCAACTACTAAGCCTAGAACAGCAATATTAATAGTAGGAATTGTATTGCGCTTGTATGCATAAATAGATACCAAGTACACACATCCAACTCGGCAACATTGCTCTAGAAGCTGAGTTGCAGCAGGAATACCTGTTTTTTTAATTCCATAGAAATAACCATTGATACAAGAATGAACAGCACCTAATGGAATAGAAAAAGAGAGAATGCGCAACATAGAGGCGGTTCTAGGTTCTAATAAAAGGGCTGTTGCTATGTAGTCGGACCCATGATAAATTATCATATTGCAGAGTAAAGATAGTGGAATTGAAATACTTAATCCTACAAGTAATGGTTTATAGGAATTGCGTTTTTCCTTGGCGGCTTGTTCTGCAACAAATTTGGAAATTGCAGTTTGATATCCGGCAGCAGTTAGTGAAAAAGAGAGTGCCAACACAGGATTTAGTAATTGGTATATGCCCATCCCTTCTTCTCCAAAGAGCCTTGCAAGATAAATTCGATAAAAAAATCCCATAATTCGACTAATAAATCCAGTAATTGTAAGGATAAGCGTACCAGTAATAAGAGGATGACGCTTCCATGATTTCA
>CAZKGP010000207.1:0-4739 GCA_964552225.1 uncultured Acetatifactor sp. | reverse complement strand
GCACCTTCAGGCTTTGTGGCTTATAGCTAAACTACAAAGTGACCCGAAAGTGCTGCTATCTAGCGATATGTTTGCAGGTTTTGTAATAATTTGAGGCTCACAAATAATTAATTCAGTAGCAGTGGTATTGTCTATTTGAAATCTTTTTGTTGCAATCATTGAGTCAGAAACTAATAAAAAACTCAAGTCATTTTTTTTCTTACTGAGATTATGTACTAATATTTGATTTTCTCTCGATACTTCAATACTATCTGATGCTTGAAGATATAACTCATTCATTAAGCTTTCAGGTTTTCCATTCAAAGAATATGGAATCATTTCAAAATTACAAAGTAAAAATAGTAGCATTTTTTGTTCAGTATTGGTTTTATATGCTATATCTAAATTAAATTCAGCATAATTTTGATCTGTATTAAATTGTAAAAACTCATCCTTATTACTTTCGTATACTGACATTGCAACGTCTAGACTGTGGGTATGTATTGAGTTTATATCGATAAAATATATTAAACTAAATATTGAAAAAAGAAAAAACATAACTAATATCCAAATTTTCTTATTTTTCACTTTGTCCATAAATCCCCCTATTTTCATCACAACTTAATTGTCACTAGATGTTTATCAACTAAAAATTCGACCCTATATTTCAAAAAAAGTTCTGATAATTGCGGAAAAAAAGACATTAAATATGCTACTGAATGCATCATAGATAATTTTCTACTATGCAAACAGTTTATTATTTCTTTGTCATAATAATCTAAATTAACAGAAATAATTTTATTATTATCAATAATCCTTAACGATTTATTTTCTACAATGAGTTCATTCCAGTTTTTTTTGTATTCGAAACGCTCTGATTCATCAATATAATACTCATAACTTTCTAATTCTTGGAGCTGATGGCAATCCAGACTGTCAATTCTAAAATTAAAATACTTAGGTTCCATATTCCTCAAAAACATCATGTCACAAATCTTTATTTTATGATTAGGAAACTTTACTACAATAAATTGTTTAAGGCAGACATCATCAGGATTAACGCTATCTATCCATAGGCATATATTATCAATTTTGGAAGCAGTATATAAAAATCCTAATATCGTATCCTCTATTCTATTATCAATGGAACGGCAGTATATATCTTGCCTAGTCAAACTATCAAATGGATTGACAATATTACCCAGTGATAGATTCATCTGAAGATTTATATTGAAATTATTTTTGTGAATCTTATTTAACTCATCCAATACACTTTCACAAGTACATACATTAATAACTTTTGCGTTTAAAAAGTTTTTTTCGTTTTCCAATAGAGTTTCTCCATTCATTTTAAATATATTTACGATTTATTGAGTACAGCTTCGCCTACGAAGCTGTACTTTGAAATTATAAATAATTTCAAGCATTTCATAGATGCAACTTTTATATAAATAATATATCATATTCCGAATAAAAAGTCTATTAGCAAAATACTAAAATTCCTCTTTATTTTCCAATGTATTCTCATAGACTCCTTTGTCACTTCATGACATTTCCTTTTTATAATTGGAATCTTGTCTCTGTTTTGTTTGCTCCGTTTTTCGCTCTATTGACATTTCATCAAAAATTAATATTCCTGTTCTCATTTTTGCTACTTCCATTTATACGTGATTGATGTATCAAACTTAATGAAAATAAAGTTCATTAAGCTAATATAAATTATCTACACTTTAAATTCCTATTTTCTTACTTATATATCATCTCCACTTATTGGAATTTCTTATATTACTTATTTCTTTCTTGTATCAATAAAACTGCATTTTCTAAATACTTGTAAATTTCATCAGCACTCATTTCAGAAATCCATTTTGGCTTATCTTCTGAGATAAACCACTTAATCTTTTCTTTTGATATTTCGTGATGCAAAAATACCCCATCCAATTTCTCCCTAATTATCCATGAACATAAAGCATCATTTGTATTATAGTACTTAGCTAACGCACCTTTATCAAAACATTCATAAAGCGTTAAGTCTATTCTATCCTCCGTAACACTATACCTCTGAGGATTCATTTTCCTCTCTGGCAAAAGCATATAATTTCCTTTTGTATAGCACACTTTTGCGAAATCTTCAATACGTTCATTTGTAGCATTTATTTTCGAAGTATAGTCATTTTTCCATGTAGCTCTTATTTGTTTCAGTAACGCTTTAATATTGCCTATAGTTTTCGCATTCCTTCCAATTGTCCAATTGGCTTCAAGTTTCAATAGTCTACAATAAGGAGTCCAAAACGATATTATTGTATCAGCTTTTAGAGCTTCCTCTTTTTCTATTTTTCCCTCTTCATAATAGTACTTTGCATCATTATCGTTCTGCAACCTAAGATTATCTTTTTCATCCCAAGAAAGGTTATCATAGCTTTTTTGTTGCTTTAATTCTTCCCATGCTAAATAGTTTTCTAATATTTTGATAACAAAGTCTGCCACTCTATACCTCCACAAATTCCTATTTTCTTGCTTATATATCATCCCAACTTATTAGAATTTACTGTGGGTGGATACTACACTCATAATCTATAGTTACGAACTTTCATTGTTACTCCGTTACGCTCAAAGCCATACTGTTCTGAAATATATTTAAATCCAAAATGCTTAAGGATTTTCTCACTTGCTACATTATCCTCTACTACGTCAGCAAATAAAGTAATTTTATTGTAATTTACCCTCATAAATTCTAATAACCACTCTGTAGCTGTTGTTGCATATCCTTTACCCCAACTTGATTTATAAAACTGATAAAATAACCCAAACTGTAATTTTTCTTTATCAATACAAGGACAACCAATAATTCCAATCACACCATCTTTGTTACTGACTACAAAAACATCAAAATCTTTTAAAACCTTAACCATACCTCTTACTTTTTCTAAGGTGCAAGGCCCTTTGATATTTGTATATTTAATAACCTCTTCATCAGACCATATATGCAATAATTCCTCTATAAATGTCTCATCTAAAGGATTATATTTCAGCTTACTCAATTCTTATCACTCCTCAATACAAATTCCCTACAATTTGAAACTTATCTTAAAGCTTCTTCATCATCCAATACGCATCTGCATAAGTTCCATCTTTATATTTCATATTATTAGGGAGTGTACCCATTACTTCAAATCCCATCTTCTTATACAATGATATTGCTCTGTCATTATCTGCAACAACTTCAAGTTCAATTTGCTCTATTCCTTTTTCTTTTGATATATTGATAAGCTGTTCTGTCATTACCTTTCCAATTCCCATTCCGATAAATCTCTGATATAAAGCAATCCCCATGCTAACACGATGCTGATATCTGCTTGGACTCATTCCCATGAGTGAACAATTGCCAACATATTCCCCATCTAAAAAACCCAATAGCATTAAATTTCTTTCTGACTTGTTTTGACTATTAATAAAATCGCGCTCATCCTCAAGTGTCATTGTAATCTCTTCGGGTTCTTTCACTAAGAATCTTGTCTCACCACATGTTGTTTTAAGATATTCCAGTAGCATTTCAGCATCTTCTTCTTCTGGATTTCTTAGTACTAGCTCATGATTGTTTATCTTTATATTTATCTTATCTACTCTCATATTGTCCTCCCCAAATTCCTAATTTACCTATGTCTTATATTTTTCTAGTTCATGTTAATTCCATAGTACTTTTATTATTCTATCCTCATTCCAAGATTATCTTGCCCTAATTTAGGTAACGGAATATGAAACAATCTTAAAAAATCCTTTTGTGACTCCAGTTCCCTTTCTACAACAAAGTCAATAAATAGGCTATCATCTTCATGTGCTTTTTCAAGTAGCTAAATATAATCAGTTCTTAAAATTAGTGGAATCAATGCTGGCAGATATCCATCTTGTATTAATATTAAAAGTCTAACTACCCAACCCGATAAAAGTCTTTTACCTGCTTTAACATTTCACCCTCAAATGGACTTAATCCATTAATAGTCTTTTGATATGAATCTAATTTTTGAAGATGCCCCATGAATCCACTCCCTATATAAATATTTTATATGCACGTATCTAGCCTTGCAAGCCTTTAGTTATATCCATTGTAGCATATACACTTTATCAAATAAACTGATACTTTCTTAATTTTACATCTCTCCAAATACAACCCATCTTTCCCCATCATAGTCTTCATATTTTTCCGTTGTTACATTCTGCTCATAATAAACTCCAAGAAGTCTTTTAATATCTGTATTATCTGCTCTTCTAGTTGCAAATCCTTGGTCTTTTAAGCTCTTTTCAATCCTTGAAAGATAGGGAAATACATTGGATTCTTTTTCATTTTTAAGTCGTATTATAATTAAAAACTCACGAGCAGTAGCCATCTGTACCTGCATTCTATCAAGATTGGTGCTATCTTGTTGTAGCAGTTTTCTTATAACAGGATTTTGCTCCATCTCCATTCTTCTTTTTAGATACTGCTTATTATCTTCAAAGTTTTCCTTTGAATTAAGGCATAGCATTTCAATTTCGACAATTCCTTTTAGAACTGTCATAAGTGCATAGATCCTAGCACTTACATTTGCTTCTGATAACACAGATATATTGGTTGGATGAATAATAAAATATACTAGCTCTCCGTAGGGCGTTTTAATACTATAATCTGTAATGTCATCAATACCAATTAGCTCTCTTGTAGACTGCTTTTGCCTTTCTTTTTGTTTCTGTTTTCTACTCAATCTTATAACCTCCATTCAAAT
>CAZKGP010000206.1:0-4752 GCA_964552225.1 uncultured Acetatifactor sp. | reverse complement strand
TTAATAAGTATGGAGGAAAAATTTATGAAAAAGAGAATGGAAGTTTGTTTGAGTGTTTGTTTGATTTACTGTATTTTTTTATTAAGCGGATGCTCACAGGATAGCGTGCAGGATACTGTTATAAATGCATACGAATCTTTTTTAGAAATGAATGGTGTTATTTGGGTAGTCGGACCAGAAGCTCATGGACCAATTTCACATAAGGATAAAGTTGTTACTTTTGAGGAAGGTGAATTTTTTATAGTGGACGATGAAAATATTAAATCACTAGACGGCATTAAAAAATCCGTAGAAGAAGTATGTACATTAAAATGTGCTGAAGAAATGTTTTATAAACCTTATCTAGAGGTTTCCAAAATATATATAGAGAAGGATGGTGTGCTTTATAGGCAATTTGCTGAAATACCAAGTACATATGGCGGAGAGCTTACGGACTTTAAAGTAATTGAAAAAAAGAAAGATTATATTAGTGCGGAAATAGAATATTACAGTGATTTATTTTCTACATATATCATTGAAATATCTATCTCTTTGGAGAATGGGAAATGGCTTGTAGATAGTGTCGAGCAGATTTGGTATGATTAACCATTATTTAGGAGGGAGATTATGTTTACACGCAAGAAAACAAAAGAACCATATGACAAGCATAACCAGATACCCACTATACGCGCAAGTATCTGTAATGGAGAACAGGTAGCTGGTTTTAAGGATATAAAGACGGGCAAGTTTACTGAGGTTATGGTAATCAGAAGTAGTAAAGACATGGATGAATTTCTTAATAAGTATGATGTTTTAACCACAGATATTAAAAAAGAATGGTAAAGTCAAAATAAATTAGCGGAGGTATTAGTAGTCAAGTTTTCCTAATTCTGATGGGACTTTTATGCATGCAGAATTGAATGTATATGGGCAAATATTAGCAGTAGCAGAAGATCCCTTAGGTCCTTGCCCATTTAGTAAATTAATGGTTGATATAATCGATAAATATGGTGTTCGTTGGTGTATTTTTGAGTAGAAATAACTGGGGGAATGATTACAAATGAGTAAAAAAAGAATAAGGGTTCTTATATGTATAGTAGTAATATTGCTGTTAGCTGGAACGTACTTCTTTCAGTTTACCCTTCCAGGACAGAAATTACTTTATTCAATTTTTGGAGGTAAAAACCTTCATTTGGTTTCCCAAGATAAAGAATTATTTTGGTTTGATGTTCAGCATTCTAATGACCCCAATTCTCCTATGTATAGGCGTATTGAAAAGGCATTTGAGGAGTTTTCTCCGGATTTAGTGTTGGTGGAGGGTGGTTATAATTCCTTTGAAGGTGACCGAGAAAGTGCAATTTATAATGGAGAATCTGCTTTTACTACATATCTTTCCAAACAAGCTGAAATTCCAGTTGAAGATATTGAACCACCATTCCATCTACAAATTGAATATTTGCAGTCAAAGTATCCACCAAAAGATATTTTGGCGATGTATTTAATTAGACAGATTTCATCTGAACAATTTGCTCATGATAATTCACAAACGGACTTCCACCAACTGGTGCTTGATCAAGCCCACTTTTGCATAGACAATGGACTGGATTATAACAGTGAATCCTTAGAGGATATCTTGGAAGTAGTGAATTCTTTTTTGCCCGAACCAATAAATAAGACAAATTGGAGGGATGTGGATATTCGTGCAGTCAACTATGTGTATACAAAAGAAAATGGCTCACTTTATCCTATCTATAACGATATTTACAATTATAGAAACATTTATCTTATGGAATTACTAAAGGAAAAAAGTACCCAATACAACAGAACTTTTATTGTAATGGGTGGAACTCATTTAGCTGAATTAAAAGAGCAGTTACAGCAAATGTATACTAAATAATATGTCATGTTTAAATTTTCCCATCCACGAGATACAAAAACTGAACCGCCCAAAAGGTCAAATCACAAAGTATTGCACTTTTTGACTTATAGTCTGGCTCCAACCTTATATCAGAATATGGAGTAGGATACTCTATTTTCTTGGGTGAATAGCGCTTATTGTGTGGTTGTGCAAAATTCATTCTTAAGATGCCGTTGTTATCCAGTGCATTTTTTACATTTTGAGCGGATTCTCTAATAATATCAACTTGTTCACCAACACCAAGCATAGCTATTTCCGTCAGCACACGGCGATATAAAATGGAATCAATGAAATCTGGATGAAATGCCTTGAGTGGTCTTATGAAAGCAAAACAAGGAGCATAAAATTTACCATCGATACGAACGTGCATATTATAATCTGGTTTCACAATTTTATTAAGGTGATTTAATGATGTAGCAAGCAGTTTTATATTCTCATCATTGCGCCAGCTTGTAGTATATGCCAGCATGCTAAGAGTATAGGAATCAGGGAAAAACTCATCTGATTCAATATATGGATAATTATATCTTCGTTTTGAATTAGCATCATATTTTGTTATCTCATCAATGGAGGATATATCAAGTACACGCTTAAACCCCTCTAATGCAATTTGCTGAAATTCTCGAACGTCTTCATTATCATCTCCGTATCCCAGTATGGCCTGCATTGTATAAATAAGAGACATTAGACAATTTCCATTATTTAGTCCAATGAAACGGTTTTTAAATCGTGGAATCTCGGGAGGTATATAAGAAAATTCCTCTTGTAAAATAGTCTCGTTACGCATTGCCGTTATAAAGTTCTTCACAATAGGCAGAGTTTTAGGTATTGTATAGTAAGATAAAAGTCGTGCCGCCGTCTCACCATCTTGTAATGGTGTTTCGTGTAATACCTTGCCACGCCAGTTATCCCAGCTATGCATACCATTTCCTATATAACCATTTGGTTTTACATAGCTTTCTACCAATTTAAAATAGGGTGTTTGGTAAATGTTCTCCAAGAAATCACCTTCCTCAGCTTCTGAAAGGTTATGAAGTATTTCTTTACGTAGCCGATATTGAATCACGGGTCCGGCATTTTCCAGTAAAAAGTCAATTGATTTAGATAAGCTATGAATCATATTAATAACCATACCTTTCCATTACCTGCAAACTTTGGGGAGCAAGTACAAATCTTTTTAAATCCTAATCTATTCTTTTTTTGATTCAATTATTTGTTCTTTATTATACCAAAGTGCCATATCGGAACTAAGTATTCCTTCTTCATTATTTGAAACTTCTGATTCCATATTAATCCACAAAGGATATGGCTGTGTTGAGTATGGCTCCACGTAAACGATTTTATCATCTACTAATTTGTATAGATATAATCGACTTAAATATTCCTCTTTATATTGAGTGCCATCACCAGTCTTGATTACATCCCATGCCCCATAGGATACAAAAGTTGCTTTTTTTGTCACAAAATCCAACTGTGCAAAGCAAATAATAAATAACATAAACGCCACACATATATATATTAACCAGTAAAACATATTTTTGTGGTGGGTGGGAACAATTTTATTGAAAAATTTAACTTTTTTTACTAACCATCCAAGACAATATACTTCATTTAATATAAGGAGAATCATAAGAAAACATTTACAAATATTCTGGTTGCGTGACAGAGGTTCACTTCCTAAGCCATAAAAACCAGGTGCAAACATAGATGCATATAAGCAAAATGATATAACCAGCACTAATAGTGGATATTTAAATTTAATTGTCGTATTGGCAACTAATTTTAATATAATAGGAACCAATGCCATAATAATCAGAATTACAAAAATATTAATCCAAGAAACTGCTTGGGTAAAAGAATAAGTAAAGGACCTTAAAATCGTTTTGACAACACCTATTTGTTCAAAATATGCTTGTCTGACGGAATTACCAGGTGCTAAAACATTGATTAAAAACCCAATTGCACCAGCCAGAAAAGGAATAATAAAATAAAGAGCCCTTTTTTTATATTTGAGTTGAATAATTATGGATGCTACTAATAATAACACCATTATTTCCATATTTAATAATGTTGTGGAGAAATTGGCGCCAGAAGCAATGAATGCAAATATAGTTGTTAATAGTAACTTGGTAAATATTTTTAGATTTTGTTTTTTTGCTCTCGTGCTGGCTGAAGTACAGACAATAGGTAAGAGATTCCTGTTGCTGCCATCAAATAAACAAAACCTTGCATAAATACATAATGAACAGCACCATTATACCAATATAATCCGGATGCTGGTGTATACATAAATTCAACCTGCATAATTGACGCTGTAGACGCAAGGATAAGATAGTTATAGTACCCGCCTTTTATAATTTTAATAAAAATAACGTGAAATAAACTAAATGTGGCAATAAAAGTCATCCCAATCATCATATAAGGCACAATAAAGGAATATTGCTCACCAAAAATAGTTGGGGTAATGGCAAACATAAAGATTGAACTGTATGTCCCCTGCCAGGTAGTATAAATATTACTAACCACACTAAAAGCAGCTTTTATTACATCGAATATATTATGGGTATTCAGCCAAGCCACATATGCTCTGAATCCAAACCAATAGCAATCTCCAGCCATATGATTAAATTGTGCAATATAAAGTAGCGGCAATAACATAATGGCTGTCATTAGCACGGTTAACCCACAAAACATCCTTCTTGTTAGTAATTCCTTTTCAAATTTCCTCATTTGTGTCTTTTCCTTTTTCCTATGTATTTTAGAACATTTCTATAACAACTAATAATAAGATATTATGGAGTTTATAAATGTTTGTCAACTATATAACGTGATAAAAACAAGACAAGTTTCCTATT
>CAZKGP010000205.1:0-4777 GCA_964552225.1 uncultured Acetatifactor sp. | reverse complement strand
TGTTAAATGGTTCTTATCGTATTGAATTAGTATCACCAAAAAGTAAAGAATCAGTTGTAGCTGATACACTAAAAAAACTTGGTAACACCCCATATCATATATGTTATTATTGTGATGATATAAAAAAAGCACAAGATGAATTACGAGAGAAGGGTTTTTTACCGGCTGGAGAGATTCAGCCAGCAGTAGCCATTGGTGGAAGAAATGTTTGTTTTATGTTTAACAGGCCGATAGGAATTATAGAATTGGTAGAATGGAATAAGGATTAAGATATTAGCAATGAGCAGCCTAGAGTGACTGCTCATTCTATTTTTATATTTATGTTTGGATTTTGGACGGATTAATGACGTATGAGTGCTAAAATGTTATCATATTGGTAAGAACTGACAAAAGGAGTTTTAAATGGACAAAATTTTATTAGTTGAGGATGATGAAGCTCTCAGCACAGGAATAAAAATGGTATTAGAAAATGATAAGGTGGAAATATTTCAGTGTTTTTTGATTTCTGAGGCAAGACGTGTGCTTAAGGAAAAGAAAATAAATCTGGTGATTTTAGATATTAATCTTCCAGATGGAAATGGTCTTGATTTTCTGAAGGAGATTAGGCAGGGTATAAATATTCCAATTATTATGCTAACTGCTAGAGATATGGAAACAGATATAGTGGCTGGTCTGTCTTGCGGTGCAGATGATTATATTACAAAACCCTTTAGCCTTGCTATTTTGCGTGCCAGAGTAGAGGTACAGCTACGTAAAAAGGAAGAATTTTCTACTGTTCAGATTGGCGACTATGTATTTGATTTTGAGCGACAGAAATTTGAAAAAGCAGGAAGGATAATAGAATTAAGCCAAGTGGAAGAAAAGATATTAAAAGTATTAATCAAACAAAAGGGAAGTGTTGTAACAAGAGAACAATTAGAGAATTATGTGTGGGGAGATAGTTATTATTATCTTGACCCCAATACCTTGTCTGTTGCATTAAAACGTCTGAGGAATAAATTAGAAGATTCTAAATATATTAAGACTATTTATGGAAGCGGATATTCGTGGAGGGACAATTTGAATGAATGAGGTGGTATTAATCATATCCCTTAGCTTGGTGGCTCTTTCCATAGGGAATATCTGGTATCGCAATTATAAGGAACGTAGGTTATTAATTCATTTAAGCGACATGTTGGAAAAGGCCATTGCAGGAACTTATGAAGAATCGGACTATGACGAAAGTCTTCTATCATCGGTAGAAGCTAAGCTGGCACGTTTTTTAAGCAGTAGTAAATTATCTTATAAACATGTTGAAATAGAAAAAAATGAGATTAAGAGCTTGATTTCTGACATTTCCCATCAGACCAAAACACCCATAGCAAATATACGTTTGTTTTCTGAGCTTTTATTGGAAATGGAGTTATCTCCAAAAGCAAGGCATTCAGCAGAAGAAGTAAATAAGCAGGCAGAGAAATTACAGTTTCTTATTGAGGTATTGGTAAAGATGTCTAGAATGGAGAATGGAATTATTACTGTGAATCCAAGTCCTCAATCAGTGGAAAAACTGATAGAAAAAGTATGTCATGAGATTTTGTATAAGACTGAGAACAAGGATATTACAATCATAAGAGAATCTATGAATGATATGGATGCTGTTTATGATTTGAAATGGACTTTAGAGGCCCTTATTAATATAATAGATAATAGTGTGAAGTATACGCCAAAAGGTGGCGAAATTAGAATTGGTGGAACGGCATATGAAATGTTTTGCCGTATTGATGTAACAGACAATGGTATTGGTATCTCTGAAGATGAGCAACCTAAGATTTTTCAGAGATTTTACCGTTCTCATCAGGTGTCACAGTCAGAAGGAATTGGTGTCGGACTATATTTGGCGCGAGAGATTATAGCGCGAGAGGGTGGATATATTCAAGTGAAATCTGAGAAAGATAAAGGTTCAACTTTTTCTGTGTTTCTCCCTCGAAAGTAAGTTATGGAGGATATATAATGAGATATCAAATCAAGCATGCAAATGTAATGTATGCTGCAGATATTATATTAGAAGATATAAATTTTGAAATTAGAGATACTGAAAAAATTGCTATTGTAGGAAGAAATGGCTGTGGAAAGACCACTCTTCTTAAGCTCATTGCTGGTATGGTGGAAATGAGCAATTTGGATAGTGATGAAGAATGTGGCATTTTTATGGCTGGAAAACAAAGCATTGGATTTTTGCGCCAGATTAATTTTGAAGACAAGGAAATTACTGTAGAAGAAGAGATTTTAAAAGTTTTTGACTATATTTTTGTACTAGAGCAGAGGATGAAGGAACTAACAAAACAAATGGAATCTGAACACAGCAAGAATATTATGCATGAATACGCAACAGTTCAAAATAAGTTTGAGGCATTAGGGGGATATTCCTATCGTATGGAGATGGACTCTATGTTTCAGCAGTTTGGTTTTTCCCTTGAAGATTTAAAACGTCCTATCGGAACATTCTCTGGTGGGCAACAGACAAAGGTAGCGTTTATAAAACTGTTACTAAGTAAACCTGATATTATGCTATTGGACGAGCCTACCAACCATTTGGATATGCCAACCATTGAATGGCTGGAAGGTTATTTAAAAAACTATAATCGTGCAGTGGTAATTGTGTCCCATGATAGAATGTTTTTGGACCGAGTGATAGATGTAACATATGAGATTGAATATCATCGTATGAAGCGATATCCAGGCAATTATGAAGCTTTTTTGGAGCGGAAACGGTTAGATGCAGAAAAGCAGGAAAAGGATTACGAAGCTCAACAAAAGGAAATTCAGAGATTAACCCAGTGGATTGAAAAATGGAAAAATACACCTACTAAGGTTGCGGCAACCAGATCTAAGCGCATGGTAATTGAACATATGGTTAAAATTGAGAAGCCAGTTCGCTTTGATACGAAAACCTTTCATACCCACTTTACGCCGAGGATAGAAAGCCATAAAGAAGTGATTCGTGTGGATAAACTTGCAATTGGTTATGATACTGTCTTGAGTACTGTTTCTTTTGAGCTATTAAAAGGGCAGAAATTAGCTGTTATTGGAGAAAATGGAAAGGGGAAATCCACCCTTTTGAGAACTATTATAGGGCAGCAACCAGCTCTTTCGGGAAAGTTTAACATTGGTACCAATGTAGAATACATATATTTTGACCAGCAGGCGGCACTTGCAGATAGTGAAGACCCAACAATTACGGTTTTGGATGATTTTTGGAATGAATATCCAGACATGCTCCGTGATGAGGTAAGAAAAGCGCTAGGTAATTTTCTTTTTTCCCAAGATGATGTATTTAAACAATTAGGGCAGTTATCTGGTGGTGAAAAGGTAAGACTCTCTCTCTGTAAATTATTCAAGAAAAGACCGAATCTGTTGATTCTAGATGAGCCTACCAATCATATGGATATTGTGGGTAAACAAGCGTTGGAATGGATGCTAAAGAATTTCCCTGGAACAGTTTTAGTGGTATCCCATGACCGTTATTTTATCAAGGAAATCGCCACTTGTATTCTAGACTTTGGAAAAGAAGATGTAGTGTATCATCCATATGGTTATGAATATTATATGGAAGTAACGAGGAAAGAATCGGAAAAGAAAGAACTTGCCAATTCGGATGCAAAGAAAGCACAGATGCAGTCTAAGGCTCCTACCTTAGATGATGTATTTGTAAAGAAAACCTACTATAATCCAGGGAAAATAGAGGCAAGACGTAAGCAGCAAGTTAATAAGTATGAGAAGCAATTAGAAGAAAGTGAAATTCGTCTAGCTGATTTACAAATGCAGTTGATGAATCCAGTGATAGCTAGTGATTATGAAAAGCTTACTAAGATAGGCGAAGATATTACCAAGGAAGAAGAGCTACAGGATAATTTACTAACCTGGCTTACGGAGTTGGAAATTGAAGGTACGAGTTAGTGTGGAAAGAAAACTGTTTAATAAAGACGATACATAAAAGGAGAATTACCCAATGGATAATCAAGAAAAGACACATAAACGTCGAGTTCGATATAAAGGAACTCATCCAAGAAATTACAATGAAAAATATAAAGAGCTACAACCAGAGAAATATCCTGAAACAGTAGAAAGAGTAATACAAAAAGGTAGCACTCCTGTTGGAATGCATATTTCAATTTGTGTAAAAGAAATATTAGAATTTCTCCAAATTAAACCAGGGCAGATTGGTTTAGATGCAACCCTTGGATATGGCGGACATACTCATGAAATGTTAAAGTGCTTAAATGGAAAAGGGCATATGTATGCTCTTGACATTGATCCTATTGAAATTGTAAAAACAAAGGCTCGTTTAGAAAGTTTGGGATTTGGAGAAGATATTTTAACCATAAAGCATTTGAATTTTGCCAATATAGATGAGGTCGGAAAGGAAGCTGGTCCGTTTGACTTTGTGTTGGCAGATTTAGGTGTTTCCTCTATGCAGATTGACAATCCAGAAAGAGGATTTTCTTTCAAAAAAGAAGGTCCTTTGGATTTGCGCTTAAATCCTGAAAAGGGCATTTCTGTTGCAGAGCTTTTACAAAAGGTGTCAAAAGAAGAATTGCAGGGAATGTTAATTGAAAATTCTGACGAGCCTTATGCAGAAGAAATCGCGCGAGGGATTAAGAGTGAGCTTAGAAAAGGTAAAGATATTCAGACTACTTCACAGCTTGCAGCAGTAATAGAGGATGCTCTTTCTTTTATTCCAGCTGCAGAACGTAAGGAAGCAGTCAAAAAATCTTCACAAAGAACTTTTCAGGCATTT
>CAZKGP010000204.1:0-4787 GCA_964552225.1 uncultured Acetatifactor sp. | reverse complement strand
GATAACTTTGAAAAATATATGGCAGACGTATATGAATTCTATAATCTTGGTATAGGCGAACCCTATCCAGTATCAGCAGCTAACCGTTTAGGGGTTGGTGATATGTTGGACGAGGTAATTAAGCATTTTGATACGGAAGTAGAAGAAGAGGAAGAGGACGAAAGAACTAAAGTTGCAATTGTAGGCAAGCCTAATGTTGGTAAATCTTCTATTATTAATAAGTTATTAGGAGAAAATCGTTTGATTGTATCTGATATTGCTGGAACAACAAGAGATGCTGTAGATACAGAAGTTGTATTTAACGGTAAGGAATATATTTTTATTGATACGGCTGGACTTAGACGTAAAAACAAGATTAAAGAAGACCTTGAAAAATATATGATTATCCGTACTGTTAGCGCAGTAGAGCGGGCAGATGTTGTGGTAATGGTAATTGATGCAGTAGAAGGCATAACAGAGCAGGATGCTAAGATAGCAGGTATTGCCCATGAGCGTGGCAAAGCTGTTATTATTGCTGTGAATAAATGGGATGCTATTGAAAAAGATAACAAAACCATTTATACCTTTACAGATACCGTAAGAAATACCTTGGCATATATGCCATATGCAGAGCTTTTATTTATTTCAGCTAAAACGGGTCAGCGTTTAACAAAGCTTTATGAAACCATTGATATGGTAAGCGAGAATCATGCAATGCGTGTTTCTACTGGTGTTTTAAATGAAATTATGTCTGAAGCAGTTGCAATGCAGCAGCCACCTTCTGATAAAGGGAAAAGACTGCGCTTGTATTATATAACGCAAGTATCAGTGAAACCTCCTACATTTGTAATTTTTGTAAATGATAAAGAATTAATGCATTTTTCATATACAAGATATATCGAAAATCAAATAAGAAATACCTTTGGATTTATTGGTACACCACTTCGGTTTATTATTAGAGAGCGAAAGGAAAAAGAACAATAATGGAGCGTTTAATTTGCTTACTTATGGGATATATATTTGGATTATTTCAAACGGCTTTTTTTTATGGGAAGGCAAATGGCATTGACATTAGACAGCATGGCAGTGGCAATTCAGGTACTACAAATGCATTACGTGTTTTAGGTACAAAAGCAGGTCTTATTGTTTTTGCAGGGGATTGCCTAAAGTGTATGATTGCCATTGGCATTGTAAAGCTTATTTTTACAGGAAGTCATCCTGATACCGTATATTTATTGTGTTTATATACTGCCACTGGTGCAATATTGGGTCATAATTATCCTTTTTATATGAAATTTAAAGGCGGAAAGGGTATTGCTGCAACAGCAGGGTTAATTCTTTCCTTTCATCCTTACTTTATACCAGTTGGAGTAACCTTATTTTTTGGAGCTTTTTTAATTACACATTTTGTGTCACTAGGTTCCTTATTGGTTTATGCTGGTTTTATCATTCAAATAGTAATTTGCGGGCAACTTGGTGTGTTTTCAGGAATGAGTCAAATGCAATTATTTGAAATGTATGGATTGGCAGCATTTTTAACCATTATGGCTTATTGGAAGCATAGGGAAAATATAGTACGACTATTAAAAGGTGAAGAACGTAAAACTTTCTTGTTTAAAAATAAAAAAGACACAACCGTATAATATATTGAAGCTTGGAGGAAATATGGCAAAAATAAGTGTTATTGGTGCTGGAAGTTGGGGCATTGCATTAGCAGTACTTCTACATAAAAATGGACATGAGGTAGCAGTTTGGTCCATCTTGGAATCAGAAATCCAAATGTTAAAAGAAGAACGGGAGCATAAAGACAAGCTACCTGGCGTAAAGCTTCCAGAAAACATGATATTTACTACTAACATAAAAGAAGCAGTAGAAGATAAAGAGCTTTTGGTTATGGCAGTTCCAAGTCCCTTTACGAGAAGCACTTCTAAGTTACTAAAAGAGGTGGCTGTTCCTGGACAAATTATCGTAAACGTGGCTAAGGGAATTGAAGAACATACCTTAATGACATTGTCCGATATTATAGAGGAAGAGGTTCCTCAGGCAGAAGTTGCTGTTTTATCTGGTCCTTCTCATGCGGAAGAAGTAGGACGTGGTATTCCCACAACAATAGTAGTGGGCGCTAAACGTCAAAAAACAGCGGAATTTATACAAAACTTATTTATGAATGAAGTATTTCGTGTATACATCAGTCCTGACGTTCTTGGCATAGAACTAGGCGGTTCTCTCAAAAATGTAGTTGCTTTAGCGGCAGGAATTGCAGATGGACTTGGATATGGTGATAATACAAAAGCTGCGTTGATTACTAGAGGAATTACTGAAATCGCTCGTCTTGGTACTGCAATGGGTGGTAATTACGAGACCTTTTGCGGGTTAACTGGAATTGGTGATTTAATAGTTACTTGTGCCAGCCAACATTCACGCAACCGCCGTGCAGGTGTATTAATCGGTCAAGGTTTATCAATGGACGAGGCAATGAAAGAAGTAAAAATGGTGGTAGAAGGCGTTTATTCTACAAAAGCTGCTATGGAGCTGGCTAAGAAATATAATGTTCAATTACCCATTATAGAACAAGTAAATGCTGTTTTATTTGATAACAAATCACCAGCACAAGCAGTAATTGATTTAATGATACGGGATAAAAAGATTGAAATATCTGATATTCCTTGGGAGGAATCTCTATGAGTATGAATACAAAAAGTTTTCAGGGAACTTCAGAATATGTTGCCAGTGAGGACTTAATGGCAAGTGTAAATGTTGCCATTGCATTAAAGAAACCCCTTTTAATAAAAGGTGAGCCAGGAACTGGCAAAACCATGCTAGCTGAGGCGGTAGCCAAATCTCTTGGGAAAAAATTGATTGTTTGGAACATTAAATCTACCACCAAGGCGCAAGAAGGTTTATATGTATATGATACCATTCAGCGTCTGTACGACGGTCAATTTGGAGAAGAGGGCATAGATGATATTGCCAAATACATTAAGCTCGGTAAATTAGGTGAAGCATTTGACAGTGAAGAACAAGTAGTATTATTGATTGATGAAATTGATAAGGCTGATCTAGAATTTCCCAATGACCTTTTATGGGAGCTGGACCAAATGGAATTCTACATTCATGAAACAAAACGTACTGTAAAAGCTAAAAACAGACCTATTGTGATCATTACCTCAAATGCAGAGAAAGAATTGCCAGATGCATTTTTGAGACGATGTATCTTTCATTATATTGATTTTCCTTCCTCTGAATTAATGGAGGAAATTGTAAGAGTACATTTTCCAGATGTTGAGACCAATCTTTTGAAAAATTGTATGGATGCATTTTACGATATTCGTACCATTCGAGACATCCGTAAAAAGCCAAGCACTTCTGAATTAATAGATTGGGTGAATGCTTTACAAATTGGTGGTATTTCAGCCGAGACATTAACCAAGGAACTGCCTTTTTTAGGTGTAATTGTTAAAAAGGACGAAGACTTGGCGCTCGTTAAAAAGCCAGCCTACTAGCGAATAGATGGGAGTTAGTTGTATGTTTATTGGTTTTTTTCATAGCTTAAGAGAAAAGGGATTGCATGTGTCGCTTGGTGAGTGGTTGACTCTTCAAGAAGCACTGGATAAAGGTCTTTGTGGTAGCTCACTTACACAGTTTTACTATACTGCAAGAATGATTCTTGTAAAAAGTGAAACAGATTTTGATAAGTATGATATGGCTTTTGAGGAATGTTTTCAAGCAACACAGCATGAAACAGAAGTTGGTGCCCAAATGCTTCGTTGGTTAGATAAATCTGATATGGAAGAGCTTGCTCATGAAGAAGTAAGAAATCACTTGAATCAAATGGAAGAACTACAAATTGATAAAGAGGATGTGGAAGAAACTTTCCGTAAGAGATTAAAAGATCAAGATAGCGAGCATAACGGTGGTAGCTATTGGATTGGTACCATGGGTAAGACTTCATTTGGAAATACAGGCGGCAACGTTGGTGGAGTACGAGTGGGAGGCAAGACTGGATATCAATCTGCTTTTTCTGTAGTAGGTGCTCGCAAATATAAGGATTTTCGAGATGATAGAGTTTTAGATAACCGCCAATTCCAAATGGCCTTTCGTAAGCTTCGTCAATTTTCCAGCAGACTGGATATTCCGGAAACTGAACTTGACATTAATGGAACGGTAGATAAAACATGTAATAATGGAGGCTATTTACAGATTGTAATGGAAAAACCTCGTAAAAATGCCGTAAAACTATTGTTATTAATGGACTCTGGTGGAACCATGATTCCCTATACTCATTTATTAAATGATTTATTTCAGGCCGTTCACAAATCTAATCATTATAAGGATGTGAAAACATATTATTTCCATAATTGCATTTATAGCAAATTATATAAGACTCCAGAATGTGAAAATGGTGATTGGATAGATACAGAATGGATGTTCCGCCAATTAGATCGTGATTACAAAGTAATTATTGTTGGTGATGCCGCTATGGCTCCAGAAGAATTATATTCCAATACTGGAAATTATAGAGGACCAAATGGCGGTCTGTCAGGTCACGAGTGGTTAAAACTATTAAAGAAAAATTATAAAAAACAAGTTTGGCTAAATCCTAAAATGGCTCCTGGCCATGCACCTTGGCGAGAAGCAGAAACGGTAATTAAAGAAATGTTTCCTATGTATAAATTAACAGTTGCAGGATTAAACCAAGCCATGCAAACATTGATGGTAAATAAATAAAGAACATAATATAACAAGGAGAATGAAGAAAATGACAGTTTATGAAGAACTAAAAGCAAGAGGGTTAATTGCACAAGTAA
>CAZKGP010000203.1:0-4902 GCA_964552225.1 uncultured Acetatifactor sp. | reverse complement strand
AACAGTTTTTGAAAGCATGAAAGCCTTTGCTGCACATGCTTTCATTGTTTAGGGGTTCATCGGAATGCCCAGAGAAGTGGACTGCTAACATACTCAGGTGAGAAAACCGCCAAGTTAGTTATAATTTTGAATGATAAATTGCAATGTTTCATTCCCCCGATAATAATTGATACTCAGTTGATAGGTAATCGATATTTCATATTGGCAGGTTTGAGTAAACAGTCTCTCACCACTTCCTATCCCATATTTCTTATCTAGGAATGCAATAAAGCGGTTTAAATCTCCAAAAAAAACAAATTCTTTCTCCAAACCTTCTGGTGTCATTGCACGAAATCTAGCAAAGTTTTGTTTTACTCCCATCTTAAAGCCTCGAATAAACAACAAATCCTTTTGTGCAAATAGTGGTTTGGGATTTCCTACGCCAAAGGGCTCTAATCGTTCCAAATCCGTTGCCAATGCTTTATCTGCATATGTAACTGGCATAGGTACATCAATATGTACTCTTGGAATAAAATCTTCCTCTGTAAGGATACATTTCTGATTGATTTCATGTCGGAGCGACGACAAATCTTCTTCCTTCATAGACAAACCAGCTGCTAACTTGTGTCCTCCAAACTTTGTAAAATATTGCTTTACTTCAGTCATTGCTTCATACATATCATATGCCTCTATAGAACGACCAGAGCCTTTAATTCCCTCTTCCCCCTTTGTTAGTACAAAAACAGGACGATTATATTTTTCACGTATTCTTCCTGCAATGATACCAGCAAGACTTTCGTGAACCTTGGGAAGGTAAACTAACATTACTTTATCTTCTGCTATACGATTCATTAATATGTAATGTTCCGCTTCTTCCACCCCTTGTAAGGTCATATTTTTTCTACTATCATTTAATTCTTTTAATTCTGAAGCAGCACTCATTGCCTCAACTTTATTCTTGCTATTTAGTAAGTCTATCGCGCGCAACGCAGTGTCTAAGCGTCCAGTTGCGTTTAAACATGGTCCTATTACAAACCCCAGGTGATAGGCTGATAGCTTATTGAGTTCAATTCCATTTACTTCTATCAACGCTTTTAAACCTTCATTTTGAATATGTCTCATATATGCAAGACCATATTTAACTATGATTCTATTCTCATTCCGAAGCTCCATCACATCACAAACGGTGGCTATGGCTGCAAAAACTAATAATTCTGGTTCTATAGCTTCTAATTGCTTACTTTGTGTACGCTCTAACAAGGCTTGTATCAACTTATAGACTACCACCCCTCCGCAAATATTGGGAAAGGGATAGTGACATTGCTCTTGTTTGGGATTCACAATAGCGTGGGCAGCGGGAAGTATTTCCCTTCGTTTTCCACCTTCCTCCAAATATGGTACTTCATGGTGGTCTGTAATAATGACGGTCATTCCATAGTCAATAGCCTTCTGTATTTGAGATACTGCTGAAATCCCATTATCGCATGTAATAATCATTTGAATGCCATCTTTATAAGCCTCTTCTATCAGAGCATCATTTAACCCATATCCATCATGAATTCTATGTGGAATTGCTGTATCTACCAAAGCGCCTAATGCAGACAAACCTTTTTCCAATATAAAAGAAGAACAAATTCCATCTACATCATAATCTCCAATTACTCGAATTGGTGTTTTATTCTCTATTTTATTCAATATTATGGAAACTGCCTTTTCCATATCATAAAGTAGCCATGGAGAATGGCAATCTTCTAACGAGCCATTTAAAAACAAATTAAGTTCTTGCTCATCTATAATATCTCTGTTTCTGATAATTCTTGCCAACACTGGTGAAATGTTATATTCACTTGCCCATTTATTGAAATCCGCCCTTTTGGTTGCTACTAACCATTTCTCCTTCATTCGTATTCTGCGTCTCCTTTCCTATCACTTTCAAGAAGAGCCCTATTTTAACAATATTAAAATAGAGCTCTTTTTAGTCTTATTTATTTTCTATTTTTTTAGGTTTAGCCTTTGTCATAAGAATATACCATATGCTTCCTGCAAGACATACAGAAGAATATGCTCCTGAAAGAATACCAACCATCAACGGCAATGCAAATTCACGAATACTCGTTACTCCTAGTACATACAAGGCCGCTACCATAATAAATGTAGTCAACGACGTAAATATACTTCTAGTAAGAGTTTGAGTAATACTGCAATTGATTACATCTTTTAAGTTGTCTTGATTATTCGCGCTTTTCATATTTTCACGTATACGGTCAAATATAACAATGGTTGCATTGATAGAATATCCAACAATCGTTAAAATACAAGCGATAAAGGTGTTCCCCACTGATACTTTTGCTGCAGCATAAAACACTACTACAATTAATACATCATGGAGCAGAGGAACAATACTGCTAATACCAAAACGAATATCTCTAAATCGAACACGAATATAAATCAACATACCAATCATAGCAACCACAACTGCTATAATGGTATCAGTTTTCATTTCTTCACTCATAGTAGAGCTGATTGTCTCTGATGTAATCAAAGAAGCATCTACATCAAATTTTTCCTTAAACATCTGGTTCAAGGCTTCTCTCTGTTCCAGATCCAAGGTATTAGTCTTAAAGATTACTTCATTAGAATCTTGTACCGTTTGGATTTGAGCCGCACTTCCTGTAACCTCTTCAACCAAAGCAATTACATCATTATTAATATCTTCTAATGACATTTTCTCGTTAAAGGTAACGTTTGTAGCGGTTCCACCCTTAAATTCCAAGCTGTAATTCATAGCTTCTCCGGTGGTTACTTTATTCACTCCCATTACTACAAATCCTGCTGCAATTAATGCAATGGAAACACCAAAAAACAGACCTTTATTAGAAAGGAAATCAACGGTTTTATGTTTTCTTCCTATACCATACCATTTTGCATCTTTTAATCCCAATGCATAAAATGCATTTAAAATAAGCTTGGTAATGGTTAATGCCGTAAACATGGATAACACAATACCTAGGGCTAACGTTTGTCCAAATCCTTTAATTGAACCAGGACCTAACCATAACAACACACCTGCAGCAATTAATGTTGTTACATTTCCGTCAATAATTGCAGATAAGGCTTTCTCAAACCCTAGTTTAATAGCATTTTGTACGGTTTTGCCAGTAGCAAGTTCTTCCCTGATACGTGCGAATATAATTACGTTAGCATCTACTGCCATACCAATGGAAAGGATTATACCAGCAATACCAGATAAGGTTAATGTCATATCAAAACCATTTAATAACAATACAATCAGTGAAACATACAAACTTAGTGCAAGGGAGGAAGCAACACCTGCCACAAAATAAATAGCAATCATTAGGACTACAACAATGATAAATCCAATTACTCCTGCCATCAAACTGGTTTGAATTGCATCAACACCTAATTGTGCACCTACTACCTTTGAATGAAGTTCTTCCAGTTCAAGCTTTAATCCACCAATACGAATGGTAGATGCTACATTGTTCGCTTCTTCAAATGAGTCCATACCAGTAATCTGTGCTTTACCATCTGTGAATACGCCATTTACCATTGGTACACTAATAAAACCACCATCATAATAAATACCAATAGACTCAACATTCACACCATCGCCGTATGCTCGCCTTGTAGCTTCAGCGAACTTTTCTTTTCCCTCTTCAGTCATGATTAAATCAACTACAGCATCTTGCCCACCCATTTCATTAGGCATATAACCGCCTTGAGCATCTTTTACATCCGTTCCTACTAATACAATGGAACCGTCTGCTTCCAACTCTTCAATGGTTTTATTCAATTCATGGGTATAGCCAATGTTGCCATCTGCATCTTGTACACTCTTAATAGAATAATTCTCATTTCCTTGTAAATCTGTTTCTGCAATAAAATATAAGGAACCTGGTTTACCCAACTCCTGCAAAATAGTATTGGCATCAGAAACTCCTGGTATTTCTATGTTAATTCTATTGGTGCCTTCTTTATATACGATTGCTTCTGTACTATAGCCTTCTACACGTTTTTGAAGCTTAGATACAGTATCATTCATATCGGCATCACTTGGATTTTCTTCTCCAACTACTTGATAAGTAATACTCACACCACCTGCCAAATCAAGTCCAAGTTTAATATCAGACGCGCTGCCTGTACCTTCTGCATTAAAACCATTGATATCTACATAAGTAATACCAACTAATAGCAAAATCATACAAAGCAAAATAATTATCGCCTTATTTTTCTTCATATTAATACACACCTTTCTCGTTTTTAACTTATTTATTCCGCTTGTGCGGCTTTAATCATAATTGCACATTCTACACGTTTTCTTTGTAGTTCACATCCGATATCATAGGCATCATTAATACTTCCATGGAAATGATAAGAATTTGCTGCACATCCACCACTACAATAAAACTTAGCAAAACAATTCTTACATTTATCTTTAGCGTAAACATTGCTGCACTTAAATTCATCTCTGATTTCTTCTTTTACTACTCCAGTATCTACTGTTCCTAATAAAAATTGCTCATCCCCTACAAATTGATGACATGGGTACAAATCTCCCCAAGGAGTAACTGCCAAATACTCAGTTCCTGAACCACAGCCTGACAAACGCTTGGATACACAAGGTCCACCTTCTAAATCAATCATAAAATGGAAGAAATTAAATCCTTTTCCGTCCTTGTGACGTTTGATAATTTCCTTAGCAAGCTTATCATACTCTTCCTTGCATGTAGGTATATCTTCTTCCTTAATAGAATAAATTTCATTAGCATCAGCTACTACGGGCTCTACTGAAATCTGTTTAAATCCTAAATCAGCTAAATGCAAAACATCTTTTGAAAAATCAAGATTATGATGGGTAAATGTTCCACGTACATAATAGTTCATTTGGTCACGGCTCTCTGC
>CAZKGP010000202.1:0-4923 GCA_964552225.1 uncultured Acetatifactor sp. | reverse complement strand
AACCCTCGACCCCTTCATTACGAGTGAAGTGCTCTACCATCTGAGCTATTTCAGCGATTTCATAGGATATAAAAGGGGATTTTGCTGCACTACTTAAAGCACAACTATATGTATTATATATACATACTCTAAATATTGCAACACAAGTTTTTAATTTTTTTTGATAAATTGTCGCATATATCGACAAGCGTCGACAAGTGATATGCTAACGTGCCCCTTTATCGTATATAACACCTAATGATTTGGGTGCATCATTATGCTTAGAAAAGAATATAAGCAGTAAAAGTGTCAATGCATATGGCAAAATCATAACCAAATCTTGATAGCTACTAGGCATCTGCATAAGCTGTACAATACGATAACCACCGGAACGAGCAAGTCCAAATAATAGACATGCTCCTAAGGTTGGAAGTATCCTCCAATTTCCAAAAATAAGGGCTGCAATTGCTAGATATCCATATCCTACATAAATATTACTGGAAAACTTTGCTGAGATGGAATAAGCAAAACAAATCCCCCCTAGACCAGATAATGCACCAGATATAATGATAGCAATTAAGCGTATTTGATTTACATTTCTTCCAGCGGCATCTACTGCATGTGGATTATCACCGCAAGCCCTTAAATGCATTCCAAATCTCGTTTGATATAAAACAAACCAAGCACAAAATGCAACTATGATAATTACAAATTCAAAAGGATATAAATTTGTAAAGAAGGCACCAAGTACTGGAATTCTAGATAAAACAGGAATTGTAACTCGAGGAGAAACAGATAACACAAATTTATCTGAAGCAGCTCCGAATATCATTCTGTTCAAAAGTTTAGTTAAATATACAGTTAATGACATAGACATAATATTTATAACTACACCACTAATTACTTGATTGGCCTTAAACTTAATACAAAGTAAAGCATGTAGCAAAGAAAATAGTCCGCCACCTATTACAGCAAAAGCCATTGCAATGTAAAAAGGTATGGGAGAGTTTCCAGAAAAATATGGAGCAATTAATACTGCCACAAACGCACCAAAGAAAGCGCCAAATCCTTGTAAACCTTCAATTGCTAAATTAGTAATACCAGATTTTTCACAATAAATTCCTCCAATTGCCATAATAAACAAGGGGAGTGCAAATGACAGACCATCAATAATTACACTTTCCATTTACTTCTCCTCCTTTTGAAATGCTTCTTTTTCTCTTTTTCTATGTTCTATTCTCCATTTTATATAAACATTACATGCACTAAATAATAGTATAATACCAGTAATAACGGAACCAATTTCTGAATCTACACCTGCTGTTGACTTCATATAAGTACTTCCTTTTCCAATTAAGGAAATAAGCATGGTAGAAAACACAATACCAAATGGATTATTATTTCCCAACAAGGATACAGCAATTGCATCAAAACCAACATTTGTCAATACTCTAGGCTGAATAGAACCAATGTATCCTAAGTATAGTGTGACACCTGCAAGTCCCGATAGCATTCCCGAAATTGCCATGGCTAACACTAAATTTTTCCCCACTTTAATACCAGCATATCTAGCAACGCTTCTGGAATAGCCAACTGCTTTTAGTTCATACCCAGTCTTTGTTTTTTCTAACAAAACCCACACTAACACAACAGCTATGAATGCAATAATAATTCCCAATGGTATATCCATCTTCAAATCATTCACTACTGTGTCCATCTTCGTTAATCTTGCAGCTGCGGACACCTCTTTGGACTGACGCGAAACAGGGTCCACATAATAAGTATTAATAAAAAAGCTGACCACATATTGGATAATATAATTAAGCATAATTGAAGATACTACCTCATTAATATTAAATTTATATTTTAAAATACCAATTAATGCTCCTACCATTCCACCAACAATAATACCTACAATAATCACCAGTGGTTTTGCTAACAATGCATTTAAGGGGCTATATCCAATTAAAATAGTAGCAACAAATCCTGATGCAAGCATCTGCCCTGAAACACCAATATTAAACAATCCAGCTCTAAGCGCGACTGCTACTGCAAGTGCTGCAAAAATCATTGGTGTAAAATAATTAATATAGCTCATTAAGTCTGTAATGATATTTTTATGTCCTGCATAAGAAGTCTTAGGGGCAATACCGCTTCCTTGCAACAATGCGTAATATGCTTTGAAAGGATTGCTTCCTGTTAATGCAATAATAATGCCTCCTACGATTAAACTACAAACAATTGCCAAAAGTGATATTTTTACAGAATCCCATAATTTTTTCATCATGCTATCATTTAACTCCCATCATAAATTCGCCAACTTCATTCGTAGTCAACATCTTAGCATCTGCTATCTTTTGAATTTCACCATTATAAATTACAGCAATAGTATCAGCACAATTCATAATTTCCTCCAATTCAAGAGATATTAAAAGAATCGCTTTTCCTTTATCGCGCTCACCTAGAATTTGTTTATGAATTTTTTCTATTGCACCAATATCCAAACCTCTAGTTGGTTGCACAAAAATCATTAGTGAGGAACCAAGCTCTATTTCTCTTGCAACAATGGCCTTCTGCTGATTACCTCCACTCATGGAACGGACTTTTGTTATACTACCTTGACCGCTTCTAATATCATATTTTTCAATTAATTCATTACTATTTTCTTCAAAAATATCTTTTTGCAAAATACCATTATGACAGTATGGTTCTTGATAATATTTTTTAAGTGCCAAATTTTCAGATAAAGTAAAATCCATTACAAGCCCATAATTCTGCCTATCCTCTGGTATATACGAGATTCCTTCTAAGGTACGTTTACGTATAGAATATGAAGTTATGTCTTGTCCATTTAATATAATACTTCCCATATTACTAGGCAGTAACCCCACAATTGCATCTGCTATTTCAATTTGACCATTTCCTGCCACCCCAGCAATTGCTAGAATTTCTCCTGATTTTACTTGAAAAGAAACATCCTTTACAACTGGAAATTTTTGTTTGTTGTGTACCGTCAAATGAGATACATCTAATACTACATCACCAAATTTGGGTGGAGTCTTTTGAGTTTCAAAGTCAACCTCTCTTCCTACCATCATATTTGCCATAATTTTAGTAGAAGTTGTTTTAACATCTAAAACATCAATTAACTTTCCTCTATTTAAGATAGCACACCGATCTGCTACCTTCTTGATTTCTTCTAATTTGTGTGTAATCAAAATAATAGTTTTGCCATTATCCCGAAGACCTTTTATAATCTCCAATAAAAAATCTATCTCTTGAGGTGTCAATACGGCCGTAGGCTCATCAAAAATCAAGATTTCAGCCTCTCGATATAGCATTTTCAATATTTCCACTCTTTGTTGAGTTGATACATTAATATTAGCGATAATATCTGTTGGATTTACTTCTAGTTTATATTGTTCAGATAAAGCTCTTATTTGTTCATTGGCTTTCTTTATATCTACAACAGGAATGAACCCTGCTATTTTTTTGATAGGTTCTGCACCCATAACAATGTTTTCAGCAATGGTATAATTTGACACTAATTTGAAATGTTGATGCACCATACCAATATTTAAAGATGTAGCATGATTAGGAGATTCTATCTTCACTTTATTGCCACGAATAAATATTTCACCTTTATCTGGTTCATACATACCAAACAGCATACTCATAAGAGTAGATTTTCCAGCACCATTTTCTCCTAACAATGCCAAAATCTCACCCTTTTTAATTTGAAGCGTTACATCATCATTGGCTATAATTCCCGGAAATTGTTTTGTAATATGTTTCATTTCCACAATATAATCGGCCATTTAATTATCTCCCATCTAAAAAATAAATATATCTATAAGCTTTATATAGTATATCAGATTTAATAGTCCTATACCATAAAAAACGATGACTTTGAATATTCAAAATCATCGTTTTAATATTTATGTCTTCAACTTGAAGAATAGCTTACTGAAAGTAAAATCTAAAAAGTAAATGTACCTGGAGTAATACCATTAAAGTTAGCTGCAGGTACTACTTCTCCTGCTTTAACCTTTGCTTGTGCTGCATCAATTATAGCAATTTGATCAGCAGTTAATTGGCATCTACCTTCTTCACTTACATAACCAGTAGAATCTGTATCCGCTTGTAATGTCACATTGGCACCTGCAAAAGAACCATCTTTTACAGTATTAAGTGCATTATATACGGTAGAATGCATTACTTTTAAAGCACTTGTTAATACAATGTTGCTATCACCATTTACGCCATCGTTATATTGATCAACATCACAACCAATTACTTTTACCCCTGTTGCTTCTTTTGCTGCTGTAAATACACCATTTCCTGATCCACCTGCAGCAACGAAGAGAACATCAACGCCTTCTGCAATTAATGCATTTCCTACAATTTTACCATTTGCTTCATCTGAAAAATCACCAACGTAATTACCGCCAACGTTTACGCCTGTTACATCAACACCTGCATAAGAAGCAAGCGCTACTACATCAACATTTAAGCCTTCTAATTCATTGGCATATTTAACACCACATTCAAAACCATACTGATAGTTTACATTAGAAGGGAATGCAATTCCATTTACAACAGCAACTTTATTGGTAGTTGTTGAAAGTGCTGCCGCAATACCTGCGTAGAAACCACTTTCTTGTTCTGCATATTGAGCTGCATAAATATTGCTTACTGCTTCTTCAGTACCTTCTGGCCAAGCATCAATTAAGATAAACTTGGTGTTGGGATTCTCCTGTGCTATGCTGGTAATTCCTGCAAATTGGAAACCACAGCATACGATAACATCATAATCTGATACAATGTCTGCAACTGCTTGAACTGCTGCTGCAGGATCGGTTGATTCTTCTCTTACTGGTGTTACTTTTGCAGAAGGATTCTCCTCAATAAATTTTAAAATTCCATTGTAGTTGTCCTGATTAA
>CAZKGP010000201.1:0-4924 GCA_964552225.1 uncultured Acetatifactor sp. | reverse complement strand
GCTTGCTCCCACTCGCTAACGCTCACTTAATTGTTCATTTAATGATTTTCGAACTTTTTTACGGGTAATTTCAACTAATCCTAAAGGGGTCATGTCAATTACGTTTGTCTTTATTCTGTCTTTGTTTACAAGTTTTTGTAAATATTTTAATATTTCTTCTTTTTGTGATGTTGATTTCATGTTTATAAAATCAACAATAATAATTCCTGATATATTGCGTAAACGGAGTTGTAATGCAATTTCTTCTGCCGCTTCTCGATTAATTTGGTAGAAGGTGTCTTCTATGCCTTTTTTCGCGCTGTATTTGCCTGTATTTACATCAATAACCGTTAAGGCCTCCGTAGGTTCTATAACAAGGTATCCTCCTGATTTGAGCCAAATATTGGGTTTGGTTGCTTCTTCTAGTTTGGTCTCTATAGAGTACAACTTACTTAATGAATAATTATCATCCTTGTATAATCTTACAGGTACATCTGGCTGTCTGCGATTTATATGAATATAGGTTGTAAGGTCCTTATATATGGCTGTTAAATCTGTTACAACCTCACTATATTCATCCGGATAAATATCATCTATTCCTAAATAAAATGAATGTTTTGCCTTTTTCAAACAAGAAAAACAAGTTCTATGTTTTGCCGTATGAAGCAAGGTCAAAAATTCTAGAGATAAAGTTGTAAACTCCTGCAGTATATCTTTGTCAGATGCTTTTGCTGTAACTGTACGCAGTACAACCCCAAAACTAGGAATATGCTCTAAATCCTCTTGTGTAATTTTCTCTTTTTCTGCAAAATTGGAAATGAGGTTATTCTTGTTTAATAATAAATCATTATTATCAATTAAATCATCTTTGATAAGTAGGTCTTTTAATTCTTCTTTTCTAGTTAAAGAAATTTTATTGGAAATACCTAGTTGTGGCCTTCCTAATGCAAATACACAATATTCCCCGCTTATTGATATTTTAGTTGTTACGACAGCCTGTTTTGTTTTAATGGCATCCCGAATTACTTGAACTAAAATTTCATCTCCTTCTAATATTCGTCCATCAAAATCACGATTTACTATCAAAGGATCTATGCAGTCAGAAAGAGATAAGAAACATAATTCCCCATGATCAATTTCTATAAAGCAAGCATTAATATTATGCACAATATTTTTAACTTTACCAATGTAGATATAATCAAGTTTGCTTTGTGTATTCTCCTTAGATATGGCAGATACTGCAACCATACGATTCTTTTGAAATAACATCGTAAGATACTTATCCTTATATTGAGTCACTACTAGCTTACCCAAATCTTTTAAGGCAAAATCATCTTTATTTGAATTATCCTTTATCATAAGAAACATCCTTCATTTTAGAGTGGATAGCCTGGTTAATATCTGTACCTACGTCATCTAAAGACATCCATTGTGGTGCTTCATCAGTTCCATTATTGGTAAAAGTATCTTCTCTTGTAATAAGAAGGGCATTTTCCTGTAATGTTTCTCCATTTTGGGATAGGTACGCTTCTATTACCATTGCTGGTTTAATATTTCCAGAACTTGATGCATCAACAAGCATATGAATTATGCCGTCTTTGCAAGACAATTCATAGATTCCTGGTCGTAGATTCATCTCTTTTGTACTTTTTTTGGTTTGCTTTGTTATAAGAATGCTTTCTTGACTATAAAACTCATCTAATTTATTTTTATAATCAAAAGCTGGTTCTCTCCCCTCTCTAAACTCAACCAAATATCTTGCTGCAGCTACGCTTGCCATAGCATTCCCTGCATTTTCAGGTAATTCTTTAACCGATACGACTTCAATGCCAGTAACTCCCGATGCATTTAGTCTGTTAATCATATCTTGGCTATTTGTAACACTATTTACTTCAATGTCCATATATTCACCATTGCTTTCAAGTCCAACGCCAAGGGGTGATGCAAAGGACATAATCTGATGTGGATTATACCCTTGACTATATGCAATATCTATTTGAGCTCTACGAATTGTTTTTTGAAAAAAGCGCATAACATCAAGATGCCCAATAAAACGTAATGCTCCGAATTTACGAAATTTTACACGTACTTTCATAACTAAACCAATCTGCACGTTGCGACGCGCATTACAAGTTGAATACACATTTTTTTATTCAACACAAATCCCACAATCAAAGCGGCCTGCACCACACCCTTGACATTGAATTTTACAGTTGGGTGAAGTGGTTCCATCTAATGCTTTTTGCCATTCTCTTTTTAGAAATTCTTTGGTTACTCCACAATCGATAAAATCCCATGGAAATAATTCGTCTATGCTTCGTTCTCTTGTGGTATAAAAATCAACAGATAGATTACACTCATCAAATGCTTCCATCCATTTGTCATTGTGGAAATATTCACTCCATGCATCATAGAAACAGCCTTTTTCATATACTTTCAGTAGTACTTTAGACAGTCTTCTATCTCCTCTTGCTAACACACCTTCAATAACACTCGTGTCAGCTTCATGATAATTGTATTTTATACTACGCTGATTTAATTGTTCACTTATGGCTCTTTTTGTCATATAAGCTTTCTCTAAACACTCTTCTTTAGTGGCTTGTCTAGCCCATTGGAAAGGGGTAAAGGGTTTCGGGATGAAAAATGACGTACTTGTCACAATTTGAACTTTTCCATTTTTTCGTTCTTCTTTAGGAACTTCTTCAAAGAATGTGGCAGCAATACTATTAGATAGTTCTGCAATACCTTTAATATCCTCTTCTGTCTCTGTTGGAAGCCCTAGCATAAAGTATAATTTTACTCGAGTCCATCCACCCTTAAAGGCCAAAGCAGAACCTTGGAAAATAATTTCCTCAGTAAGACCTTTATTAATTACATCACGCAATCTTTGTGAGCCAGCTTCAGGAGCAAAGGTTAAGCTTGACTTACGTACATCTTGAACCTTACTCATAACATCAAGAGAAAAAGCATCAATACGCAAAGATGGTAATGAAATATTAATTTTCTTTTGATTACATTCTTCTATTAAAAAATCTATTAATTCTGGCAATTTACTATAGTCACTTGAGCTTAAAGAACTAAGTGAAATTTCTTCATGTCCTGTATTTTGCAGCATTTCCACTGCATATTGTTTAAGAACCTCAACATCTCTTTCACGTACAGGACGATAAAGTTGTCCCGCTTGACAGAAACGGCAACCACGTGTACAGCCACGTTGAATTTCTAACACCACTCGATCTTGTGTCACCTTAAAAAATGGAACAACTGGTTTCATTGGGTAATAGGCATTAGAAACATCAGTTACAATTTCTTTGGTTATGGTAGCTGGAATGCCTTCTTCAGTAGTAGTAAAAGATTTTAAAGTACCATCATCATAATAGGCAGCTTCATAAAAACGAGGAACATATAGTCCAGGAATTTGCGCTGCTCTTCGTAAAAACTCTACTCGTCCTACATTTTCCGCCTTACATTTTTTATATAATTGAATCAAAGTATCATATTGTGTTTCACCTTCGCCAATATAAAAAATATCAAAAAAATCTGCAATTGGTTCTGGATTATAAGAACAAGGTCCACCACCAATTACAATAGGCATATCATCATTTCGTTGGGTTGCTAACAATGGTATTTGTGCTAAATCAAGCACTTGAAGGATGTTGGTATAACACATTTCGTATTGTATTGTAATACCCAAAAAATCAAAATCCTTAATAGCATCTTGGGATTCTAATGCAAAAAGAGGTATTTGCTCCTCTCTCATTACTTGATCTAAATCTACCCAAGGTGAATAGACACGTTCGCACCAGACATCTTCCATCTCATTTAACATTCCATATAAGATTTGTATACCGAGATGAGACATGCCTATCTCATATACATCTGGAAAACACATAGCAAACCGAACATTTACTTTTTCAAGATCCTTTACAACAGCATTTACTTCATTACCTATATAGCGTACAGGTTTTTCTATTTTCATTAAAACATCATCAGATAGTGCCAACTTATTCATATAAAATATATCCTTTCAAATATGATAAATAATTTTTATCAATATTTTTAGTATACGTGATTACACATATAAAATCAAATTAGTTCATGTCATTTAAAGCATCCAAAAACCTTTGACCATACTTTTCAAATTTATGGTCTCCAACACCATGAACCGACAACATGTTTTCCTTTGTTTCTGGTCGAATTCGACACATATATATTAATGTTTTGTCCGAAAAAACGATATAAGGAGGTACTTTTTCTTCTCTAGCAATTTCCATCCGCAGAGTCCGAAGCATCTCAAACATTTGCTCTTCTGCCTCTGTAAGAGTAATTTCAGATATCTTTTTCTTTTTCACTGACTTTTCTTTTGCTACCCGCTCTTGTTCGCGGGCCATCTTCATAAAAATTTCTTCACCATCAAGAATACGCTGGGAGTGCTCTGTGAGCTTCACAATACTGTACTCATCATTGGTGATAAACAAATAGTCCTTTAGTATTAGATGATTTATAATCTGCCTTAAACGATTGACATGAACTTTAGCCAACACTCCATATTCTGGATTCTGATTCATTCGGTACTGTCGAATTTTAGCCGTATTGGCTCCATGAAGCGTATCAATTATAACATTTACTCCATATCTTTGATTGCTACTTTTAACACAGTTTACAAAAGCCATTGCCATTGCAGTTACATCCTCAGTCTCATACTGTGTTAGACAGTTCTGACAATTCCCACAGTAGTGATTACCGTATTCACCAAAATACCGTAAAATATAATCCCTAAGGCACTCATTTGTAGCGCAATAAAATGTCATTTTCTTCAGTCGATCACGATCTCTTTCTGATACAATTTCTCTAGTTAACTGGTCCAGTTCTTGATTATCCTGATTATTATTTATAAAAAACTGATTGGTCACTACATCCTGTCCACTGTAATACAAGATACATT
>CAZKGP010000200.1:0-4926 GCA_964552225.1 uncultured Acetatifactor sp. | reverse complement strand
ATATGAATATTGTTATGGCTGTGAATATGGGGGGAGATGACTTCTTAACCAAACCATTTGATTTAGAGGTGCTTTCTGCTAAGGTTCAGGCAATTCTAAGACGTAGTTACGCCTTTCGAGGTTCCACTAATGTAATGGAATGTAAAGGAATTATACTGAATATTGCAGACGCATCTTTGATGGTCAACGAGCAGAAAGTAGATTTAACTAAAAATGAGTTTAAAATAATGCAGATATTATTTGAACAGATAGGAAGCACCGTGTCTAGAGAAAACATTATGAAGAGACTTTGGGATAACGATTGCTTTGTAGATGATAATACCTTAACAGTTAATATCACTAGACTTCGCAAAAAGCTGGAGGAAGTTAATGTGATAGATTTTATTCAAACCAAAAAAGGATTGGGGTATATGATTGGCTAAGTTGAAACGAGATAAAGACAAATTATTTTTAAAAGATTATGTAAAAGATCGTAAAACTTATATCATATTATTTTTTCTTACAATATCTATTTTTACGATTACTTGCAGTCTATATCATATGGAAAATTTAATAAAATTACTGTATGCGGGATTATTATGTTTTTTTATATGGGTATGTTTTGGAGCTTTTGATTATATTAAATATTATAGAACAAGAACCAATCTTAATTTGGCAATAAAGAATTCGGAAGTAATCAAAGAAGTGATTCTTTATTCTGAAAATAAGGCATCTGTTTCAGAGCTGGAATCTGCCTATGAAGAAATTATTGGTATATTAAATGAAGAGATGCACCATATTCAAGAAGAAACTGTTCTGTGTAGTAGTGAGAGAAATGATTATTATCTAATGTGGGCACATCAAATTAAAACGCCTATTGCCGCTATGAAGCTTTTACTAAATGATAGAGAAGATAAATATCCACTGTTGGAGGAGTTATTTAAGATAGAGCAGTATGTAGAAATGGTACTTCACTATCTTCGGTTGGAAAGCATGTCTTCTGATATGGTATTAAAGGAATATGAATTATATCAACTTGTGAAACAAGCAGTCAAAAAGCATTCTATCCTTTTTATTAATAGTGGATTAAGCTTACAATTAAGTGAGTTTGACACATTAGTTGTAACGGATGAAAAATGGTTTTCTCTTGTTTTAGATCAAGTTCTATCCAATGCTCTTAAATATACTAGAAGTGGCAGTATTTCTATTTACATGGAAGGTACGGCATTGGTTATTGAAGATACAGGTATTGGGATTCGTCAAGAAGATTTACCGCGTGTTTTTGAACGAGGCTTTACTGGTTATAATGGGCGTATGGATAAAAAGTCTACAGGTATTGGTCTCTACATATCTAAACAAGTAGTTGATAAGCTGGCTCATAGTATTATCATAAAGAGTGAAGAAGGAAAAGGTACTAAAGTGTATATAGATGTCTTTCGGGAAACGATTCATTCTATGTGACAAAATTGTAAGGTTAGAAAAAGGAAATGTAAGGCAAATCGATGGCAGTACATTTCTTTTTTTATTAAAATGACAGTGTAAATCAAATAAAAGTTATATAGGAGGACAAAATGGCACTGTTAGAAGTTAAAAATTTAAAAAAAGTATATACTACTCACTTAGGTGGAAATAAAGTTTTGGCATTAGATAACGTTTCTTTTTCTGTAGAAAAAGGGGAATACGTTGCAATTATGGGAGAATCTGGTTCAGGTAAGACAACCTTGCTTAATATAATGGCATCCTTGGATAAGCCAACAGGTGGTAAAGTGGTCTTATCAGGTAAAGATATGGCAGATATTAAACAAAAAAATCTAAGTGCTTTTCGTAGAGATAATTTAGGATTTGTTTTTCAAGATTTTAATTTATTAGATACCTTATCCCTACAGGATAATATTTTCCTACCATTGGTATTAGCTGGCAGTGAGTATAGAGTTATGAATGAGAGATTGGTACCCTTGGCTAAAAAGCTTTCTATTGATTCTCTTTTGGATAAATATCCATATGAAGTATCAGGAGGGCAGAAGCAACGCGCAGCTATAGCAAGAGCTTTGATTACAAATCCTCAAATTATATTAGCGGATGAACCCACAGGAGCATTGGATTCTAAGGCAGCAGATAAATTATTGAAGATATTTGCAGAGATTAATAAAGAGGGACAGACCATTTTAATGGTGACTCATAGCGTGCAAGCAGCAAGTCGTGCAGGGCGAGTACTCTTTATCAAAGACGGCTGTGTATTTAACCAAATTTACCGTGGTAATTATAGTGATGATGAAATGTACCGCAAAATCTCAGATTCATTAACTGTACTGCAAACGAGTGCAAATGGAGGGAATTCAAATGAGTAATCATAAAAAATTCTTAATTCCCCGCCTATCCCTTCGTGGAATTCATAAGAATGGTTCCACTTATGTTCCATATATTGGTGTTAGCATTTTTGCAGTTTTTACTTATTTTGTATTCGATTTAATTATCAAAAATGATATAATAAATACCCTACCCAAAGCCGTATATATTAGTATGTTATTGCAAATTGGTTTTGTGTTGCTTAGCATTATTATGATACCTTTTTTGATGTATACAAATGGTTTTTTGATTAAAAGACGTAAAAAAGAATTGGGATTATATAGTATGCTTGGTATGGAAAAGAAACATATCGGCATGATGATGGTTTTTGAAACCATTATTATATTTGCAATTGTATGCGCATGTGCCATTATACTTGGATTGGTTTTTTCAAAGTTTTTATTCCTTGTATTATTGAATCTGGCTAAAATGAATGTAGATGTAGCTTTTCAAATCAGTGGTAAGGCCATTAAAGATACCCTTATATTTTATGGAGTGATTTCCCTATTAAACTTGTTTACGAATCTATTAGAAGTAGGAAAAGCCAATCCCATTGAGCTAATGAGTCAGTCTAAAAAGGGTGAAAAACAACCTAGATTTATTCTTCTTTGGACATTTTTAGGTCTTGCCATTACAGGATGGGGATATTATATGGCAATTACATCCCAAATAGATCAAATGATATTTATGAACTTCTTTGGAGCAGTACTACTTGTTATAATAGGAACCTATTTATTGTTCACATCGGGTAGTATTTTCTTTATTAATAGAGCCAGGAAAAATACAAAAGTATATTATAAAGCAACACATTTTATTACTATTTCTGGTATGCTATATCGTATGAAAAAGAACGCAGCCAGCTTATCAAATATATGTATCTTTGCAACCATGTCTATTATAACTGTTGTTTGTACTGTGTCTTTATACTTGGGGACTCCTGAGATGATGAGATTTATATATCCTTATCAGGTGGAGCATACGTTTTTGAATAAAGATTTTACTGATAGAGAAACATGGGAAGCACAAGTGACACAGTTTGCAAATGATAATAGTGTAACCATAACAGAGCATAAAGCATATGAATATATTGATTTGCGTATTGAGCTAAAGGGCAATGAAATACTAGATGCGGATAGGAGCAATTATTTTTGGGAGTTTTTAAAGTTTATGACATTGGATACCTACAATGACTTGGAAGGGACAACAGAGACATTAGAAGAAGATGAGGTTTTTCTATTTACAACAGGTCCCGATATGAATTTAAATACCATTAATTTTAAGGATAAGTCTTTTGTAGTAAAAAAGGAATTTCAAAGTAGCAGTCTTGCTGAAAAATCTCAGGAAAATTCATATCAAATGGATTATATGGTAATTATGCCAAATGAAGAAGCTCTTTATGATATTGTACAGCGATATCAGGTGGATGGCAGAGAAAACCTATTATTCAAGGAGGCAATGAATATCGAAGGTGAAGAACAAAACATTCAAGCTTTTCATAATCAAATGGAAGAATTGTCTAAGTCAACACCAGGACTAAATGGCATTGCAGATATATGGAGAATTGGAGATATGGAAGCAATGCTTGGAGGACTTTTATTTATCGGAATTTTCTTTGGAAGTATTTTCTTCCTATGTCTACTTATTATTATGTATTATAAGCAGATTTCAGAAGGCTTTGAAGACCAGAAGAAATTTGAAATTATGCAAAAGGTAGGGATGAGTGATGAAGAAGTTAAAAAGACAATCCGCAAGCAAATCCTTATGGTATTTTTCCTACCATTAATAGGAGCATTGATTCATACTGCGATTGGTATGAACATGGTAATGAAGCTTATGGGAGTGATTCTCTTATTTAATAAAACACTAATGATAGGCAGCGCAGTTGGTGTAGGGATTATCTTTACAATACTATACATTTTTTGCTATAATAAGACGGCAAAAGCATATTATAGAATTGTTCGTAAGATGATAGTGTGAAGCTACTCTTCCCAGGTCATCTGAGCCACTAGGGCGGTATAAGGAAGTGTATAAGAGAGAGGGTATAAATATGGGGTGTTTAGGGAATATTTTATGGTTTATATTTGGAGGATTTATTAGTGGAATGAGCTGGGTGCTGGTTGGGTGCTTATGGTGTATTTCGATTGTAGGTATTCCAGTAGGATTGCAATGCTTTAAATTTGCAGGCTTATCTTTTTTCCCTTTTGGTAAAGAGGTTGAGTATGGCGGGGGAGCAGTATCTTTGGTGCTAAATATTATTTGGCTGATTTTATCAGGGATTCCACTTGCCATTGAGCATGCTGTGATGGGGGCAATATTATGTGTTACTATTATAGGTATTCCTTTTGGATTGCAGCAATTTAAGATTGCAAAGTTGGCTTTAATGCCATTTGGTTCAACGGTACACTAGCTATAGAATTAAAGAGGTGCTGAAGCACACAGATTGGATAAATTAAAATATGAGTAAGAAGGTTGTAGTAGGTATGTCAGGAGGAGTGGATTCCTCCGTGGCAGCTTATTTATTAAAGAAACAAGGATATGATGTAGTGGGTGTTACCATGCAGATTTGGCAGGATGAAGAGGAAGCGGTCAAAGAAGAAAATG
>CAZKGP010000199.1:0-4931 GCA_964552225.1 uncultured Acetatifactor sp. | reverse complement strand
GTGCGCTTTTCTGGATTGGCATTCTGATAATTGGGTATATAAATATGTTCTTACAATGGGGATCCTAAGTTTCTGTTCAAGGTCCCACCAAAAGCAGGTCAAACCGTGTTACTTCCATACTACTGCTTCGTCCCTTGTATCAATTATACATAAGAAATTGACGTTTTGCTATTTATACCTAGACGCGAACGCATGTTCTTGTGTATAATGAGCGAAAGAGAGCTAAGAGGGAGCTTGCTCACTCGTAGCGTGCGGCGAATTTTGATGAAATTAATCCATAATATGCATAATACAGATGCCATTTATGGGGCATATTTTAAGGGTGTGTAATGATGAAGATAAGAATGTATATGTGTATAGATTTAAAATCTTTCTATGCTTCTGTGGAATGTGTGGAGCGCGGGCTTGACCCATTGACTACTAATTTGGCTGTGGCTGATCCTGAACGCAGTGAGAAGACTATCTGTCTTGCTATTTCGCCCTCCATGAAAGCGCTTGGTATTAAGAACCGATGCAGAGTATTTCAGATTCCAAAGAATGTGAAATATATTATGGCTCAGCCTCGCATGAAATTATATATTGAGTATTCTGCCAATATTTATGCAATCTATTTGAAGTATATTGCAAAAGAGGACATACATGTGTATTCCGTAGATGAGGCATTTCTTGATGTAACGGAATATCTGACTATGTATCAGATGAGTGCCAAAGAGCTTGCGGTACAGATAATAGAGGATATCTTTAAAGCTACTGGGATTACAGCAACAGCAGGAATAGGAACCAACTTGTACCTTGCCAAGATTGCACTAGATATCACAGCCAAGCATGTGAAAGATAATATTGGCTACCTAGATGAAGAACGATATCAGCAAATCTTATGGGATCATAAGCCGCTGACTGATTTTTGGCGTGTTGGTTCAGGAACAGTAAAGAGGTTAAATAGTGTAGGAATTATGACAATGAAAGATATTGCTCATGCAGATGAGAATCTTCTTTATAGATTATTTGGTATAGATGCAGAGCTTTTGATTGATCATGCATGGGGGCGAGAGTCTACCTTAATGTCAGATATTAAGTCATATAAGTCAAAAAATACTTCCATGTCAAGTGGTCAGGTACTTCCTAGAGATTATAGCTTTGAGGAGTGCAGACTAATTGTAAAAGAAATGGTAGATGCTTTGTGTCTGGATATGGTGGATAAGAGTGTGGTTGCAAGTTCACTTTCTCTTATGATAGGCTACTCTAATGAATTGGATCTAAAGCCTATATCTGGTTCGGTTACTATATCCTCAGGAACCAATTCTTACCGAAATATTATCCCTTATGTAATGGATTTGTATGAACGAATTGTACAGAAAGAAAACCTCATTCGGAGACTTAGCGTATCTTGTAACAACTTGATGGATGAAGCCTATGAGCAATATGATTTATTCACGGATCCAGTAGAACTTGAGAGAGACCGAAAGCTACAGAAAGCTGCATTGGACATCAAAAAGAAGTTTGGAAATAATGCACTTGTGCGGGGAATGGATTTACAGGAAGCAGGTACTACCATAGAGCGCAACCGACAGATTGGAGGGCATAAAAGTGGCGAGTAAACGAGGAACTATGGATCGTGCTGATAGGGCTAAGCAATTTATGCCTTTTGATGGATTAAAAGGATTTCGTGATGCACTTTCAGAAAAAGAGCGCATTATTGTTCCTCAGAGAGATTTATCTGAGGAGGAGAAAGAGGTATTAGACCAGAAACTTAGTTTGATTCAGAAGAAAGATATGATTACCGTGGAGTACTTTCAGAATGGTGAATATGTGCAGGTAACTGGGATGGTATCTCGAATTGATGAAACCAGCAGGGTGCTAAAAATTGTGAATACTAAGGTTGATTTTGATTATATTTCTGATTTACAAGGTGAGATATTTGAACAGTAAGTGGCATGATTCTCATAAAAGCGTGGTACTAAGCCACGCTTTTATTTACCAATTACAACTACTTCTGTGATTCTATATTGACTATAATATAGTCCTCACGTTCCATAATATAGCCCTCCTTGGGATAGCCTGGCATTTGCACTTCTTTTCTAATATGCTCTGCGTTTTCTATTTTAGAAAGATCTGTTTCACAAATGAAAGAATGTCCATGCATTTTCCAGAACTCGATTAGCTGTCCAGCCGTACCATCAAAAGCTGTAACTCCCCATTGAAGGGTTGAAGCAACGGGAGTCTCTGCAAAGACATAACCTTTTCCATTATCAGCATTATATTTTTCTGCTAAATGAGGATCTACCAAATCTGTTATGTTGCGAATAATCTGATATTGTTTTGAATCAAAACTGCAATAGGTAGGCTTTGAAATCTCATAAGGTACTCTGTGAGCGCCACGAAAGATAATTGGCTTGGAGGTATCATAGTTCTTTTCTAAATCATATGCAATTTGATTCATAGTTTCTTTGGTGTATTCATATTTCAGATAATCTAAGTAAAACCATTGATTCAAGTTCCCGCACTGGTTGAAGAGTAATATAGATAGAAGTGCATAGCATGCCACCTTCAAGTACTTTGCTTTTTTATATAGATTAAGCTCCACCATCAATAACATAACAGCAAATGCTCCTACAAGAGGGATATACTGGCTGGTACGATAACGTGTTGTGACTCCCTCTATAATACATAATGTAATGGGTAATACAACAATTGCAATACTGCAAAGAGGCATAAGAATATCCTTCTTCCGAAAACCATAGTAAAGAGAATACAAACTGATAGCAAAAAGTGTAACCACCAAAACAGTGATAGGTAAATAGACCACTCCATTCACAAAGAATTTCAACCAGTAACGCTTCAATACCATCACCATTTCAGAAGTATTATCCGAGATTCCACTGACTAGGCTTCGATATGCAACATTATATTCCGCAAATTTATTAAGCCCAAATACTATTTTAACTAAAAATAATATAATAAAGCGGAAAAGAAGGCTTAAGATACCTGTAAGCCCACATTTTATAATCCATGATAAAGTGTGAACCTCATAAGTCGCGCCATCACCTTTTTTCCCGTATAGCCTTCTCATTAGGAAAAAGGACATAACAGCACCTATAGCATAAACTATGACAAAGGACTCATAACATCCCAACGCAATGGTTAGAAAAATGGATGACTCTAGGAGTTTTATTAATTGTGCCTTCTTATCAATCTCTCTGTTGAGACTATCGGTTAAGCATAGTAGCGACAGCGCTACGAATCCATAGGCAGAGCAGATACCGTTGTGTAAATAAAACACATATATTTCACTAATAATGGGACAAGATATAAAGATGCCTGCTACAAAAAGATAACTCCAGAGAGGGATATCAACATAGCGTCGGCATATTCTGCGAAACAATACACACCATAGTGTTACTGATATCATAAAAATAAGGATACTAGCAAATTCTATCATCCATGGTGCAAAATCATCTATACGAAACAGTTTGTTTACTAGAAATAGCCACCATCTTCCTACAAAGGGAGCCATACCATCCTTAAAATAGAGTGGAATTGCTGTATCATCAATTCCAATAGAATAGTGTGTAACAGTAAAGCCATAACCACATATTGCCACGATGCTTAGGGCAAGTACATAGGCTTTACAATTAAGAAACTCTTTTATGTCTTCGGCAATCTTTTTCATTCAAATCCTCCATATTTTTAATTCTCAAGTAAATACACTTTTACAGCATTGTTTTCATAGACCATGTTTCCATAAAACGATTCATACTCCTCTAAAAAAGTACCATAGCGTTGTGTCCATATTACGTAGTCGACACCTGCTTTTACTAATTCTTCTTTTGCAGTTTGATTGCAGTTAAAAAATGCATGTACTATATTTCTGCGCTCAAGAACAGTATCCTCGCCCAATGTTCCAGCAGCATACCGCCAACCTTCCATATACATCTGGCGTTCCGTACAGACACCCACAATAAAGCTCTGATATTGTTCATCCTCTAGAATAACATTTGTTACACAAATTGCATTCTCATGTGTATTGTTTTTTAACCAACCATATGCTTGCATTTCTTCATATGTGAGACTGTTGCTTTCCTGAGATAAGTTGCTTTTTCCTGTCAGCTTGTTGTAACCAGTTAAATAGGAAGGCCATAATATTTGTATAAAGCTTATAAAAGACAATAGCAACATAATCCCAAAGCTACCATAAAATATGTTTCCCATTCTGCTTTTATTTGAGATATCATAATCATTCCACATTTTCATAGATACAATGACTATCAAAGGAAAGGATGTCATTGCAAAATACATTTGCGAGTTACCTGACTGCTTAGTAACCAAGGTGAGAAGCAAACCAAAACATCCACCTGCTACTAATGCACCTTCAAAAGATAGAATATTCCTCCAACCTTTTTTAAGAAAGATGGGAGTAAATACAACAAAGAGAAAATTGGCAACCATATTACAACCAAAAAAGAACATAGCAAATATCAGAATCTTACCTATAACACCTGGTAAGCCCTGGGCGACCCAATCAAAATAAATTTTTCCCAAACCACATTCATAAAGATGTCCAGTGAGGTCGAATTTTAGTCCGGTGGTATTGGTAGTTAATGTATTCATACCTTCTGATACAAATCCCCAAAATACAGCTACGAAAGTAATAACCAAAAGTAGACCATATATAAAAGCCATTGATCTCTTTCCAGCGGTAAGTAGCCAGCTCGCACAAATATACCCAAGAACAAATAATATAACAACCGCTATAGGAGCCTTGCTACCCGTACACACAAAAAAAGAAAGCAATGTAGCGATGCAAAGCCCCCAATGTAGTTTCTTGTTGTGATATTGCATATATACAAAGATAAGAGTCAGGATACCAAATGTCAACCCAATATCCCAGCCAAAAGGAGATTGATACATCTTATGCTGATAAGCAACATAAA
>CAZKGP010000198.1:0-4940 GCA_964552225.1 uncultured Acetatifactor sp. | reverse complement strand
ACAACAAGCATTTTAAGAGAAAAACAATAGGAATACCGCCCTCCTCATTTGTTTTCTTCACTCGAAGTTTATGTTCCATACGCCCTCCCTTTCTACCTGTTAACACAGATGTCCAACCATTTACTTATAGAAGTATATTCAAGGGGTATGGAAAACTTTACACTTTTTTGTATTATTGCTCAAAGCTAATAGTAATGGCAGTGCCTTTACCTACTTCACTTTTCAAATCTATACTGGCATTATGAATAAACAATATATGTTTTACAATAGCAAGACCAAGTCCCGTTCCACCAGTGGACTTTGAGCGACTTTTATCAACACGATAAAAGCGCTCAAAAATACGTTCTTGATGTTTGGACGAAATTCCAATTCCAGTATCCTTAACAACTAAAACGGTACTTTGCTTTCTAGGATAGACTTGCACCCAGATTTTCCCATTTTCATAATTATAACGAATGCTATTATCACAGAGATTATATAACAACTCTTCCATCATCTGTCTATTGCCTTCAACAAAGCAATCAGTTCCCTTTACTTCAATAGAAACATTGTGCTTTTCAGCATTCATACTTAACATATCTGCGCAAGTAATTGCCAATTGATAGAGATTAATTCTCTCAAAAGGAGCTTCCTCCTCTGTTCCATCCAGCTCTGACAAGCGGATGATATCATTGATTAATATAAGCAATCTATTTGAGCTTTTATGTATTCCTTCTGCAAATCGTATGGTATCCTCTTGAGATGCCATTCCATTTTCAATTAATTCCGCATAACCGGATATGGCAGTTAGTGGGGTTTTTAATTCATGGGATACATTGGCGGTAAATTCCTGCCTTATCTTTGCATTTTTAATAATATCCTTATGTTGTTGGCGAATAATCTTAATAAATGGATCCAACTCTTCATAATCCGTATTATCTTCATTATTATCCAAATTTTGTGATAATGTTTCAATCGGTTCTACTAATTTTTTAGTTAAAAAATTGGCTAACATCATACAAAGTATAATTAAAACAGCAACTACTATGATAAGACTAGGAAGAGCACTTACAAAAATATGATAAATACTTCCAGCCTCTTTCGCAACTCTCAACACGGAACCATTTTCTAATTGTATTGCATAATAAAAAGTATTGCTTCCTACTGTTTGAGATTTACGTATTGCACTCCCCTCTCCATATTCAAGGGCGTCATTAATTTCTGGGCGATTAATATGATTATCCATTAATTTTGAGTTCACTTCATTATCATAGAGTACATAGCCCTCTTTATCAATTACAGTAATACGCAGTTTTTCACTATCTGTATGAAAACTGATATCAGGCATCACTTTTAAGTTTTCATAGTGTTCAAATAATTCGGTATAGGTTTCTAAATCTCCCATGACTTGTGTGCAAAACAGCTCATAATAAATTCCTGTAATCAATAATGTAGTTGAAAAAATAGCAACTACAGCAATCAATAATAATTTATTATTAATTCTTCTTTTCATGAGCGACTCCGCTCCATCTCATCGTCAATGATATATCCAACATTACGTACTGTTTTTATCAAACTTGATTCTGTGGATAATTTCTGTCTTAGGGTTTTGATATGCATATCTAAGGTTCTGGATTCTCCCTCAAAATCAATTCCCCAAACACGATCCAAAATAACTTCTCTTGTTGTCACAATTCCAGCATTCACCATTAGAAGTTTTAATAGTTCATATTCTTTATAAGTTAATTCGCAAGGAACGTCCTTTACATACACTGTTCTTTTTTCTCTGTCTAAAATAATATTTCCAAGTCTTAGAATTTTTTCTTTATCCTCAGGATTCGCACTTCTGCGCAGAATTGCCTTTACACGAGAAATTAATTCCATCACGCCAAAGGGTTTTGACATATAGTCATCTGCACCCATGTCTAAACCTTTTACTTTATCTATTTCTGTTGTTTTGGCTGTAACCATAATAATAGGAATATTAGCAGTATCTGGTTCTGAACGTAATCTTCTTAAAATGCTTAATCCATCTTCATCAGGAAGCATAATATCTAACAAAATAAGATTTGGCGTTGCTTGTTCTAATGCATAGTATAACTCTTTGGCTGAACCAAAACCTTTTACTATATACCCAACATTAGTTAAAGCAAATGTTTCTATTTCTTGAATATTTTTATCGTCTTCCACTACATATATTAATGCCATACTTCCCATTCCTTCCTGACAAATATCAGAATTTTTAATTAAGGTAATTGATATCTTTCTTTATATGTTGTTACTTTACTATAAAAATCTAAATTATTCTCCTGCTTTAGATTATCTATATAAGCATGAGGATCCCATTCCTCTTCACCTGCTTGTACAAGGGAAATTGCAATATTAGAACAGTGATCAGATACGCGCTCTAAATTAGTTGCAATATCCGTTAAAATAAATCCAAGCTCTATAGTACATTTCCCTTTTCTTAGACGCTTAATATGGCGTTTCTTTATATCATAATTCAAACCATTGATTACTTCTTCCAATGGCTCTACTTGCTCTGCAAGGTTGTAATCTTCTTCTGTAAAACTTAACATAGTAATCTTTAAAATATCATGAATTGCTTGTTTTAATACAGCCAATTCCTTTTGAGCTTTATCGGAGAAAGATATTTCCTTTTTATACATTTCCTGAGCAGCTTCTTTGATATTGCGGGCATGATCTGAAATTCTTTCAAAATCTCCAATACTGTGTAACATAGTAGATAATATCTTGTTATCCCGCTCTAGTAAATTCTTACCGCTTAATTTGACCATATAACTACCAAGTTCATCTTCAAAACGGTCAATATCTGCTTCCAATGCTACTACCTTTTTAGCCTTTACTTTATCATATTGATCTAGTAATTCCAACGATAAATTAATAGACTCTTCTGCCATATTGGCCATTACATTTGCTACGGTTCTGCATTGCTCTATTGCAAAAGAAGGTGTTTCTAAAAAACGAGCATCTAACAATCCTAATACTCTGTCTTCTTCTGTTATCACTTCCTGCTTGTCCTCATCATGAAGCGTTACTACAGACAGCTTCACTAATAATTTAGAAAATGGAAGTAATGCAATCGTTGACACTACATTAAATACACTATGCAATAACGCAATTCCAAATGGAGTTGCCACTTCACCCATAAATCCAAATGGAACAAAATTATGGATCAAATAAAATACTCCCATAAATAAAATAGTACCTATGAGGTTAAAATATAAATGAATAAGAGCAGCTCTTTTTGCATTCTTAGTAGCACCAATACTTGATAACATAGCAGTGATACAAGTTCCAATATTTTGTCCCATTATAATAGGAAGTGCCGCACTATATCCTATAGCCCCAGTCACACATAATGCCTGCAAAATACCTACTGATGCGGAAGATGATTGTATAATAGCTGTCAAAACAAATCCTGCAATCACACCATAAAAAGGATTCGAAAATTTAGTTAAAATCCCTGTAAATTCCGGAACATCCGCAAGAGGCTTAACAGCATTACTCATAGTTTCCATTCCAAACATAAGAATCGCAAAACCTACTAAAATTCCTGCAAGATTTTTAGATTTCTCTTTTTTGGAAAACATGACTACGGCAACACCAATAATTGCTAAAACAGGTGAAAAAGAAGAAGGCTTCAATAGCTGTATCCAAAAAGAGTCACTTTCAATACCAGTCATACCTAGTATCCAAGATGTTACTGTAGTACCAATATTGGCTCCCATTATGATTCCAACTGCTTGTTCCAGTTTCATAATTCCTGAGTTTACAAACCCCACTACCATAACTGTTGTTGCAGAAGATGACTGAATAACAGCAGTTACCCCTGCCCCTAATAACACAGCTTTGATGGGATTGCTGGTTAGCTTCTCTAAAATCTTTTCTAATTTACCGCCAGAAGCATTTGCAAGTGCATCTCCTAATAAATTCATTCCATATAGAAACAGTGCTAATCCGCCTATCATAGTAAGAAAATCAAAAAAAGTCATAATAAACCTCGCTTTACATAAGAATTCGTAAGTATTATATTTAGACCCATGGTAACTTACGTATGTAAATTTTAACATGTTTCTATGTAAATTCTATGTAAATTTTTAATTTTTTAAAACTTTTTTTGTAAATTAATATTTTTTACATGATTCTAACTTGTTCCACTTCTCCAGTTACTTGAAAAATAGTCCATTCCCCTATATTAACAGCATGGTCACCTACTTTTTCCAAATACTTAGCAATCATTAATAAATCAACTACCTTATCCGCATCAGGGTTTTGTGTACGAATAGATTCCATCATCTCTTCTTTTACTTGATTAAAATAATCATCTACTATATCATCCATGTCTATCACTTCCTGCGCTTTTTCTACGTCCATCTTTACAAAAGCAGAAACTGCCATGTTTAGCATCGTACTAGCTTCTTTCATCATATTGATTATCTTAGGCTCTTGTTCTGCAATAGAATACCCTTTCTCCATTCGCAAAAAAAGTTCCGCCATATCAGACACATGGTCACCCACCCGTTCAATATCCGTGACTATTTTTAATGCTGCTGAAACTGTTCTTAAATCTCTTGCTACAGGTTGTTGAGTGGTAATTAAAATCAAACATTTGGCTTCAATGCTTCTCTGCATATCCGTCACTTGCCTGTCATTATCTAGCAATGTTTCTAACGTCTTATCATCTTGCTCTTCTACTGCTCGTACCAAACTATTATAACTTGACTCTGCATATGCTCCCATAGCCATAACTTTTTCCTTTAAAACCTTAAGTTCTTGTTCAAATACTATTCTTGGTGCCATTTTTCTCTCCTTCTGCGTACTATTGCGCATACAAATTTTTATAGTTCGGACCACAGCCAGTCAACGAATGGGGCGAAGCAATCATAACCATTCCATTCGCCCCCGCTCTCGCTCGACAAAAAACGTAGCGGTACTAA
>CAZKGP010000197.1:0-4948 GCA_964552225.1 uncultured Acetatifactor sp. | reverse complement strand
AATTTAGAGGATGTAGAAATTACAGAAGCGTCTTCTTTTAAAGAAGATTTAGGAGTAGATTCATTGGATTTATTTGAATTGGTTATGACATTTGAAGAAGAATACGGTATTGAAATCCCTACAGAGGACTTAGAAAATATGAATACTGTAGGAGATATTATCACATATATGAAGAGTAAAGGTGTGCAAGAGTAATTTATGAAGACATCTATTACAGAATTATTAGGAATAGAATATCCCATCATTCAAGGTGGAATGGCTTGGGTTGCAGAATATCATTTAGCATCAGCAGTATCAAATGCTGGTGGACTAGGGGTAATTGGGGCAGCAAGTGCTCCCGCAGAAATTGTTAGGGAACAAATTAGAGAAACCAAGAAGAGAACTACAAAACCTTTTGGCGTGAATATTATGCTCATGAATCCCAATGCAGATGAAATCGCAGATATTGTGATAGAAGAAGGCGTTAAGGTTATCACTACAGGCGCAGGCAATCCAGCCAAATATATGGAAAAGTGGAAAGCAGCAGGGGTAAAGGTAATACCTGTTGTAGCCAGTGTAGCTATGGCCAAATTAATGGAACGTGCCGGTGCAGATGCCGTAGTAGCGGAGGGAATGGAAGCTGGCGGACATGTTGGAGCAGCCACAACAATGTCTCTTGTTCCTCAAGTTGTTGATGCAATCAATATTCCGGTTATAGCTGCTGGTGGAATTGGAGATGGTAGAGGACTAGCAGCAGTATTTATGCTAGGTGCCGAAGGTGTACAAATGGGAACTAGATTCTGTGTTGCAACAGAAGCAATTACTCACACCAATTATAAAGAGCGTATTATCAAAGCTAAGGATATTGATACCGAGCTAACTGGAATGACTCATGGACACCCTATCCGCAGTGTTCGTAACAAAATGACTAAGGAATACCTTCGATTAGAAAAAGAAGGTGCTGAATTAGAGGAACTTGAACTTTTAACCTTAGGAGCGCTACGTAAAGCAGTGATTGATGGGGATGTTGTAAATGGAACTGTTATGGCAGGCCAAATTGTAGGGCTTGTTAAGAAAACAGAGAGCTGTGCTGAAATTATTCAAGACGTTATACAAGAGAGTACCCGTTTATTGGGTGTAGGGAAATAAATATAGGCGAATCGTAAGATATTATCTTTGGTTCGCTTTTGTCTTAATTAAATAGTTTGAATTTCAAAGTAAAAGAAGAGAGGAACATATGGGTAAAATAGCATTTATATTTCCAGGTCAAGGTTCTCAGTATGTGGGAATGGGAAAGGATTTTTATGATACATTTGCTAGTAGTAAAGAGGTGTATGAATTAGCTAGTGCAAGTAGTGGTGTTGATGTACAAAAGCTTTGTTTTGAAGAAAATGAAAAGCTTCATATTACAGAATATACCCAAATTGCTATGGCAGCAACGGAGCTTGCTATGCTGAGGGCGGTGGAAACGCTGGGAATCAAACCAGATGTAACGGCTGGACTTAGTTTAGGAGAATATAGTGCATTGGCAGTAAGTGGAGCAATGCCTTATAAGGATATTTTTAAGGTTGTAAGACAGCGTGGTATTTTTATGCAAAATGCAGTTCCCAACGGGGGTGCCATGACAGCAGTACTTGGATTGGACACATCAGTGATTGAAGCCGTTTGTGAGGGATGTTTAGGAGTTGTTACTGTTGCTAATTACAATTGCCCTGGTCAGACTGTTATCACAGGAGAAAAATCAGCGGTAGAAGCTACATCTGAGAAATTAATAGAAAAAGGTGCAAAACGTTGTATTCCGTTAAATGTAAGTGGTCCTTTCCATTCACCACTTCTGGCAGAGGCTGGTAAACAACTTCAAATCACATTAGAAGAAGTAGAATTAAATACCATTCAAATTCCTTATATTTCGAATGTAACAGCTGATTATGTTAGACATACAAAGGATGTAAAATCATTATTAGTTCATCAAGTGGAATCTTCTGTTAGATGGCAACAAAGTATAGAACGTATGATAGCAGATGGTGTAGATACCTTTATTGAAATTGGACCAGGAAAAACCTTATCAGGATTTATGCGGAAAATAAATAAAGATGTAAAAGCAATTAACATAGAAAAAGTAGATGATTTAGAAAAGCTGAAATGTCTATTGACAGTGTAGAAATGAGGGCAAATTATGTTAACAGGAAAAGTTGCATTAGTAACGGGAGCAAGTCGTGGAATTGGTAAAGAAATTGCGATTTTACTTGCTCGGTATGGTGCTATTACCATTATTAATTATAATGGCTCAGCAGATAAGGCAGAAGAAGTAGTAAAGGAAATCACAGCACAAAATGGAGTGGGGGAGATGGTGCAGTGTTCTGTAACAGATTATGAAGCTTGTAATAAAATGGTGCAGGATGTGATAGAAAAATACGGACATTTAGATATCCTTGTAAATAATGCAGGTATTACTAAGGATAATTTGCTAATGAAAATGAGTGAAGCTGATTTTGACAGTGTAATGGACACCAATTTAAAAGGTACTTTTAATATGATTAAGCAAGTATATCGTCCTTTTTTGAAACAAAAAAGCGGTCGTATTATTAACATTGCATCTGTTTCTGGTTTGCTTGGAAATGTAGGTCAAGCTAATTATGCAGCAAGTAAAGCAGGAGTGATAGGACTTACCAAAAGTGTAGCAAGAGAATTGGCAAGTCGTGGTATTACAGTAAATGCAGTCGCTCCTGGTTTTATTGATACTGATATGACCCAAGCCATGACAGATAGTGCCAAAGAAGCTGTACTTGCACAAATTCCATTAAAAAGAGTTGGTAAACCTGGGGATGTGGCAGAAACAGTTGCTTTTCTAGCAAGTGAAAAAGGCGCATATATTACAGGTCAGGTTATTTCTGTAGATGGCGGAATGTTTATGTAGAAAAGAGGTAGATATAATGAGAAGAGTTGTAATAACAGGAATGGGAGCAATTACTCCTATTGGTCTAAGTGTAGATGATTTTTGGAAAAGTGTAAAAGATGGTAAAACTGGATTTGCACCCATACTTAAGTTTGATACCACAGAATATAAATGTAAGATTGCAGCAGAAGTAAAAGACTTTGATGCCAAGCAGTATATGGACCCTAAGGCAGCAAGAAGAATGGAAGCATTTTGTCAATATGCAGTAGCGGCTACTAAGGAAGCTATAGAAGATGCGTCCTTGGATATGGACAATGAAGATGCTTTTCGTGTAGGTGTTTCTGTTGGATCAGGCATTGGGTCTCTTCAAGTGATAGAAAGAGAGCATGAAAAATTATTAAACAGAGGTCCTTCTAGAATTAGTCCCATGATGGTTCCACTTATGATATCCAATATGGCAGCAGGCAATGTATCCATCCAATTTGGATTAAAAGGGAAAAGCATAAATGTAGTGACTGCGTGCGCTACTGGTACTAACTCGATTGGAGAAGCTTTTAGATCCATTCAGTATGGAGAAGCAGAGGTAATGATAGCAGGGGGAGCTGAGAGCAGTATCACCCCTATTGGAGTGTCAGGATTTTCAGCATTAACAGCTCTATCCACCAATGAAGATGTAACAAGATGCTCTATCCCATTTGATAAGGAGCGTAGCGGATTTATTATGGGAGAAGGTGCAGCAATTGTGGTGTTGGAGGAACTAGAACATGCTATAAAAAGAGGCGCCAAGATATATGGAGAGGTAATAGGATATGGTTGTACCAGTGACGCTTATCACATTACTTCACCAGCAGACGATGGTTATGGTGCGGCAAAGGCAATGGAATATGCAGTAGCGGACGGAAAGATAGAAAAAGAGGACATTACTTATATTAATGCCCACGGCACTAGTACACATCATAATGATTTATTTGAGACAAGAGCCATAAAGTTATGTTTTGGGGAGCATGCTAAGAATATTAAAATCAATTCCACTAAGTCTATGGTTGGGCATTTATTAGGAGCGGCAGGAGCTCTAGAATTCATCACTTGCGTAAAAGAATTACAAGAAAACTATATTCATAAAACAGTAGGCTATAAAGTTCCAGACGAAGAACTTGATCTTGATTATTGTAAAGAACCTGTAGAAGGTGAGTTTATGTATGCATTGTCCAATTCGTTGGGATTTGGTGGACATAATGCAAGTATTTTAGTCAAAAAATGGGAAGAGAGGTAGCCACGTGTCACTATTAACAGCAAAAGAAATTATGGAAATTATTCCTCATAGACAGCCCTTTATGCTGGTAGATACCATCGAGGAATTAGAAGAGGGAAAACGTGCTGTAGGACGAAAATGTGTGTCCTATAATGAACCTTTTTTTGCAGGACATTTTCCAGAAGAGCCAATAATGCCTGGCGTTCTTATTATTGAGGCGCTTGCACAAGTAGGAGCGGTGGCTATTTTGTGCCAACCAGAAGTTAAGGGTAAAATTGCTTATATGGGAGCAATTAACTCTGCTAAATTTAAAGGAAAAGTATTTCCTGGAGATGTGCTTCGATTAGAAACAGAAATTATCAAGAAGAAAGGACCAATCGGAGTAGGGGCGGCCAAAGCCTATGTAGGAGATAAACTAGTAGTACAGGCAGAGCTTACCTTTATTGTTGGAAGGTAGAGATGATGAGTTTGAAACCTTTAAAAATAGGGGACTTAGTTGCCCGTATCCCAGTCATTCAAGGGGGAATGGGGGTTGGAATTAGTTTGTCTGGATTGGCAGGTGCAGTAGCAGCAGAAGGTGGAATTGGTATTATTTCCACGGCACAAATTGGATTTTCCTATCCTACCTTTGATTTTGATCCCATTGCAACTAATTTACAGGCAATAAAGGATGAAATTGAAAAAGCAAGAAAAGTAGCTATGGGCGGTATTGTTGGCGTAAATATTATGGTGGCTACCAGAAAATATGAGGAATATGTGAAGTCTGCTGTGGCAGCAGGGGCAGATTTGATTATTTCAGGTGCAGGACTTCCCATGACACT
>CAZKGP010000196.1:0-4957 GCA_964552225.1 uncultured Acetatifactor sp. | reverse complement strand
CAATTGGGAGCCAATCAAAGGTACGGAAGTAAGTACGAGGAAGGGCAGAAATATCTCCAACGTTTTCAGTTTGATACCATTCCAACATACGTGTATCACGTAGAGGATGTTCATTTAACCAAAACAATTGCAATGGAGTATGGTAAAAATACAACAGCCATAGGATATGAGATTCAAAATGGTGGACAGGCGACAACGTTAAAACTAATCCCATTTTTCAATTATAGAGAACATGGAGAAAGTAGTAAAATAGAAGATCTAAACTTTTCTTGTGAAAACCATATGCAAGGAAATGGAGTGGAGCTTTGTCTGATACCTTTTAAAAATAAAGAGGTAAAGATTTGTCTATACAGTAGCGAAGGAGTTGCTATGGAGCAAAATGATAGCAGCTATGACATGGATTTGGAGCTACAGACTGAGATGGATACAGGAATGTCATCTATTGATAATAACTTTGTGCCTTACACTATTGATATTTCATTAGAACCTTATGAAAAGAAGACAATTTCAGTAATTGCCAGTGTGGAAGACAACTATAGTAAAAATGCATTTGAAATAATAGACGCAGCTAAGAATAGAAGTGACTTACTGGAAAAGAAAGCAAAAGAACAAGCAATTAAAAAATGGAACATATCTAGAGAGACTTTAAACGATAATATGTTTGGTGACTTGGTAAAAGCAGCAGATTGTTTTATTGTGGACAGACAATCTACTGGATATAAGACTATTTTGGCGGGACTTCCTTGGTTTACGGATTGGGGAAGAGATACCATGATAGCAATGCAAGGACTGACTCTTGTAACAGGAAGATTGGAGGATGCAAAAGGAATTCTTAAAACCTTTGCCCAATATGTGCAGAATGGGTTAGTTCCCAATATGTTTCCTGATGAGGGGTTAGAACCTCTCTATAATACAGTGGACGCTTCTCTGTGGTATTTCCATTCTGTTGATCAATATTTGAAATATGCAGATACGCAAGATGCTTATGACTTTGTACAAAAAGAAATTTATCCTAAGTTAAAAGAGATTATGAAGGCTTATCAAACAAGGACTTTGTTTTCTATTTATATGGAAAAAGACGGACTGCTTCATGCAGGTGGTGATTTAGATCAAGTGACTTGGATGGATGTTAGGGTAGACGAATGGGTCGTTACACCGAGACATGGTAAACCCGTAGAAATCAATGCTCTTTGGTATAATGCCATAAAGGTTATGGAAGAATTAACTCTTCGTTTTGAGGGTAAAAAGTCTGCAACAGAGTATACCTTGCTTGCAGAAAGGATAAAAGATTCTTTTTGTAAGAAATTCTGGAATGATAAAACAAATTGCCTTTATGATGTAGTGGAAGAAGAGTCAAAAGGATTGGTTATAAATAACGAACAGATTCGTCCAAATCAAATTTATGCAGTGTCCTTACCCTACACGATGTTACCTTTAGAACAAGAAAAAAAGGTAGTAGACACTGTTTTCTCCCATCTGTATGCAACCTATGGACTTCGCTCTTTAAGTCCAGATGACCCAGAATATAAAGGGATTTATAAAGGAAGTATGCATGATAGAGATGCAGCGTACCATCAAGGCACGGCTTGGGCGTTTCCGCTTGGAGCATTTATTACTGCATATGTGAAGGTCAATCATCATTCTAAAGAAAGTATTCTTTACGCAGGACAACTATTAGAAAGTATGGAGGACCATTTGCGGGATGGTTGTATTAACCAAATCGCTGAAATTTTTGATGGTGATGAACCGCATATTTCTAGAGGCTGTTATGGACAAGCTTGGAGCGTTGGGGAAATATTGCGAGCATACACAGAGGATATTTTAGCTTATTTATAATAATTAATATAAGAATAATGTATAAAATGGAGGTTATGTATGAAGAAAGAAAATTACGAAACACAAGTAGAGCAGCTTTTAAAAGCACTTACCTTAGAAGAAAAGGTTACTATGCTTCATGGGACGGGGCTGTTTAGAAGTGGTGCAGTAGATAGGCTAGGAATTCCATCTTTGGAAATGTCAGATGGTCCAATGGGGGTGCGTAATGAGTTTCCCAATGCCAGTTGGATACCTGTAGGTAATTCTGACGACTATGTCACATACTTGCCAAGTAACAGTGCATTGGCATCCACTTGGAATGTAGAGTGTGCTTATGAAAGCGGACAGATATTGGGAGCAGAAGCAAGGGGCAGGGGAAAAGATGTGATTTTAGCACCTGGCATCAATATCAAAAGAGATCCCTTATGTGGAAGAAATTTTGAATACCTTAGTGAAGACCCTTATTTGGTAGAGGCTTTTGCTGTTCCTTTGATTCAAGGGATTCAGGAGTCAGATGTAGCTGCCTGCGTAAAGCATTTTGCAGCCAACTCACAAGAAACAGACCGTCTTATGGTAGACACCATAGTAGATGAGCGTACTTTGCGTGAAATTTATTTGCCAGCATTTTTAGCATCAATCAAAAAAGGGGAGACCTATTCCTTAATGAATGCTTATAATAAATTAAATGGTACTCATTGCAGTGAAGATATTGAGCTATTAAATAATATACTTAGAGATGAATGGGGGTATGACGGAACTGTCATTAGCGATTGGGGTTCTGTTCATACAACAAAAGGTTGCGCTAAGGGGTCCTTAGATATAGAGATGAGCGTTACATATAATTTTGACGAATATTTTTTTGCAGATGCTTTATTAGAAGCTGTTAAGAAGGGTGAAGTTTCAGAGGAAGATGTGGACAAAAAAGTTCGCAATATTCTTCGCATGATGTATCGCCTAAAGATGATTGGTAAAGATGCACCTCAAAGAAATACTGGAACATATAATAAGCAATCTCATAGAGAAGGTGTTTATAAAGTGGCCAAGGAGTCTGTGATTTTATTAAAGAATGAAGAGAAGACTCTTCCGATTACAGAAGAACGTGTTGCGAAAACATATGAAGGTACAAATAAAGAGTTAGTAGCTGGACCAAGGAAACGTAAAATAGCAGTGATAGGTTGTAATGCAGAACAAATTCATTCTTGCGGTGGCGGTAGTGCTGAGATCAAAGCGCTTTATGAAATTTCACCTTTATTGGGTGTGAAGACTCATTTAGGTGGAAATGCAGAAGTGATTTATGCCAAAGGTTACTTTATTCCTGGTACCAAGGATACCAATGAAGTAAACTGGCAGGAAGCTAGTTTGGAACGTCAGGTAATGAAGCAAAAAGAAGTGGAAGAAACACCAGAGCAAAAGGCTCAGCGTCTAGAGATAGAAAACCAGCGCAAGGCTCTTCGAGAAGAGGCTGTGCAGCTAGCTAAGAATGCAGATGAAGTTATTTATGTAGGTGGTCTGAATCATGATTACGATACTGAGGGTAGAGATCGGGATGACATGAAGCTACCTTATGGACAAGATGAATTGATTGAAGCAATTTTGGAGGTACAGCCTAATGCTGTAATTACAATTGTTGCAGGTTCTCCAGTTGAAATGCCTTGGCGAGAGAAAGCAAAAGCCATTGTTTGGTGTTATTTTGCAGGTATGGAAACGGGTAATGCAATAGCAGATGTTCTTTTTGGAAAGGAGAATCCTTCAGGTAAATTAGCAGAAACTTTTCCGTCATTATATGAAGACACTGTTACTTTCAAAAATGGTGAGTTTGGAAAAGAAGATAGAGTGGAATATAAAGAAGGTATTTTTATAGGCATCGCTATTATGAGAAAGAGAATATCAAGCCAGCATATGCTTTTGGATATGGATTATCATATACCACCTTCGATATGACTGATTTAAAGGTGCAAAAGCTTGGTGAACTAGGCTCCGAGGATTTAGATAAAGATATATTGGAAGTAAAGGTACAAGTTACAAATACAGGAGATGTAGCAGGCGGTGAGGTTGTGCAGTGCTATCTTACAGATTCCCAATGCAGTGTAGAGCGTCCTAAAAAGGAATTAAAAGCTTTCCAAAAGGTGTTTTTGCAGCCAAAGGAGACTCGGGAAGTGAAATTAGTTCTTCCTTTACAAGCATTTTGCTTTTATGATGTGGATAAAAAAGCTTTTGTGGCTGAGGCTGGTGCATTTAATGTTCAAATTGGTAATGCTTCAGACCATATTTCTTTGCAGGAAGAAATTGTTTTATCATAAAAAAATACTATAAAAACTTGACAAGCTGTAAAAATATGATATAGTTCTAGATGCGAATGAATAGCAATTGCATTTAGAACTATTTTCGTTTTTAGTATAATTAATTTACATGAAATTTCACAAGAAAGGTGTCAAAAATCTATGATAGAAGAATTTACACATATTTTATTTCATACATTAATAGATAGTATAAAATTAGTTCCTTTTTTATTTTTAACTTACTTGGCGATGGAATACTTGGAACATAAAACAAGTGAAAAAACAGAAAATATGATAAAGAAGGCAGGTAAATTTGGTCCCTTAATAGGTGGAATTGCTGGAGCAGCCCCTCAATGTGGTTTTTCTGCAGCAGCATCAAGTCTTTATGCTGGAAGAGTTATTACAATGGGAACCTTAATTGCAATATTTTTATCTACTTCAGATGAGATGCTACCTATTTTAATATCAGAAAATGTGGGTTTAGCACCTATTATGAAAATTTTGATTATTAAAATAGTAATTGGAGTGATTGCTGGTTTTATAATAGATTTTGTTTTTCGCACTAAGACTCAGAAGGATACCCATGAAATACATCAAGTGTGTGAACATGAACATTGCGATTGTGAACATGGAATTGTAAAGGCATCTGTTAAACATACTCTTCAAATCACCTTATTTATTATCATAATAAGCTTTGTGCTTAACCTTATAATACATTTTGTTGGTGAAGAAGCTTTGGCAGGGTTAATTCTAAATCGCCCTATTATTGGACAATTAGTTGCAGGCGTTGTGGGATTAATACCCAACTGTGCTTCCTCTGTTGTAATTACAAGACTTTATCTAGAAGGGGCTATGAGCCTTGG